>CAZKGP010000119.1:0-7039 GCA_964552225.1 uncultured Acetatifactor sp. | reverse complement strand
AGCATCCCAATCTATAGAAACTGCTTCTTTTACCAATTCTTCTTCATCTACAGAGTAGAATTTCATTTCGTCTTTTTTAAGTCTTACTACTTCTTGATTATCTACATAATAAACAGTTCTAGTATATTTTAAGATAGCAGGGACGTCAGAAGCAATAAAGCATCCATCTGAACTTTGCCCAACAATCAAAGGACTGTCTTTTCTTGCAGCATAAATTTCATCAGGAAAATCAGCAAACATAATTCCCAATGCATAAGACCCCTCTACTCTATGCAGCACCTTGGTAATTGCCTCTAAAGGATTTCCTTTATAATAGTAGTCTAATAAGTGTGCAAGTACCTCTGTATCTGTTTCTGATAAAAATTCATATCCTTTATCAGTCATTTTTTTCTTTAGCGGAATGTAATTTTCAATAATTCCATTATGAACTACAGCAATTGTGCCTTTATTATTAACATGGGGATGTGAATTAACATCATTTGGAGCTCCATGTGTTGCCCATCTAGTATGCCCTATTCCCGCATATCCCTTCATTGTTTCACCACCATGGGTAACGTTTTCCAACACATTCAATCGTCCCACAGACTTTTTAATTTGTATTTTCGCATCTCCATAAATTGCCATTCCTGCTGAATCATATCCTCGATACTCTAATTTAGACAATCCGTCTAAAATAATTGGTGCTGCTTGTTTACTACCTATATAGCCTACTATACCACACATAATGCCTCCTAAATCTCGCGGTTCTACAGTGTTGCTGTTCTTACTACTTCTTATTCCAAAATTCCCTATTCATTGTAAGTTTATAAACTAACTTACGGGGAATTCTTTTGTAGTTTTTCCCTAAAATATAGCCTATATACTTAAATCCACTTTGAGTATATAGATATAGTACTTTTTTATACTGTTTCTTTTTGCGAAAGTACGCAGCTGTCTCTGTTACCATCTTTTTACCCTCTGACTCAGAAGGAATATGGGCAAAAACTTCTGGATGATTAGCCTGAGAAACCCCTAAATCGAAGTTTCGATGCAATTGCTGCATATTAGTGTAGTTATGAGAGTGTATTACTTTAGCTTCTGCTTCATAGGCAACACCATATCCTGCTTTAATAGCATTTGCCGCAAATATCATATCCTCATTGAAAATAGTGTGTTTCGTAAATCCACCTAGTTTCTCATAAATATCTCTACGATAAGCAGCGCAAACATTAGAACAAAAAAATGTCTTTATTCCAAGCTCTTGTAAATCCTTTTTCGTCTTAACTCTGGATTTAGAGGGATAATTAAACCTACGCATATAAGCTTCCAGCTCATTACAATCTGGTGTGGGAAGCTGTCTTGCATAAGCTACCGCTACATTATCTTTGAGATTTTTCACTAAATTTTCCAATAGGTTTACATCAGTTGGTATAGCATCCTGAGTCATCATAACAAATATATTACTGTCACATTTTTGGGTACCAATATGTCTAGTCTTTCCATGATCAAATTCTCTCTTTGATAAATGGAAGACCTTTATAATCTTATGAGTTTCCAAAAATCGAACACCATATACTAATTGTTCAAAATATTTTTCTTCTGTATTCATCAAAATAATATTTTGAATTTCTATGGTCTGTTTTTGCAGACTTTCAATTAGTGTAAACAATGTTTTATCCGGCTTATATACCGGTATTATGATATCAATTTTCATTTTGCCAACAACTCCTACTTTTGTTTATAATATACACCATATTATAAATACGCTTTTTATTATAATGTATCACAGAAAAATGCACAATAAAAAATTATTTCTAAGGAAAAATATAAGTGTGAAGAATGCGTACTTTGCATTCTTCCGCGTGAGACATAGAAATTCTTAGGTGACGTACTTTGGCACCTTAGAATTTCTTCTCACGCTAATAAAGAGAGAGCTTACGCTCCCTCTTTGAAATAAAAGATTATTTTTTACTGTCTAAATATAGCGAGGTGTCTTCTTCGATCTTTGCACCGTACTCTTTTACACGATCTGATACTTCATATACCTCGTCTTCAAACAAGAAGTGATGTAACCAAATAACATTACTCTCTAAGTCTATAGGAATAACACAACTTCCGTCTTTACCGATATTACCAGTATCTCTCATATCCTCTTTCGGGAATCCACCCTCTTCAGAAATTCTATAGTCATTGATTTTAGCCAACATTGGAAGTAAATCTTCGCTCTTTAATGTAGTATGAACATGCTCCATAGTATCATTAAATACTTTAGTTAATGTAGTAAGATTTGCTTTTTTAGCTTGCTCTTCAATAGCTTTTAGCACTTCACGCTGACGTGACGCACGTTTATAGTCATCACCTAAAGTCTGACGTATACGACAATACGCAGTTGCTTGCATACCGTTTAACAATTGGTATCCTGTCTCTGTAACTTTTGTATACTTGTTTTTATCCATATTAAATGTTTTTGCAATGGTCTCTTGATAGTTATTAATATGAAGGAGTTCTACACTATCCACATCAATATAAACACCACCCAAGCCATCTATTGCAGTAGCTAAACCTTCATATCCAATCGTAACAAAATCTACAATGTTCATATCTAAATTTGAATTCAGCATTTTTAAAGCTTGTTCACCACCGCCAGCATTGTAAGCTGCATTACATTTCGTATATTTATTACCTATATTGAGATAAGTATCGCGGTAAACACTGACTAATTTGATATCGCCAGTTTTCATATCAATACTAGCAATCATCATACTATCACTACGACTTCCTTTTTGTAGTTCTTTCTCATTTACTGCATCAACACCGAAAAGAGCAATATTCCAATAACCTTCCATTTGCTCGTTTGCTTCTGCCTCTGGTGAAATTTCAAGTTCCCCTTCAACCAAGTCTACTTGTGAAGGACCTTGTTTACCACTTGTTGAACTATATAAAATATATAGCAATCCTAACATGAGCATTATGCCTACAATTTCAACGCCAAAAAGAATTAATCTCCTTTTTTTCTTAGCTGCTTTTTGTTTTGCAGTCATTCTCCTTGTAGGTTTTTGTCCATTGTTCCTTGTTTGCTTGGAATGTGTATCCATCTTACGTTCTCCCTTATTTGCATATGTTTAATATGCATTTTTATTAATAAATCCTGTAAAAAATGTTAAAAAAATAATTTTTATATCAAATCCCATGGTCCAATTTTCTATATAGTAGATATCACATTCAATCCTTTTACGTATTGATGTATCACCGCGATATCCATTTACCTGAGCCCAACCAGTTAATCCTGGGCGAACCTGATGTTTTACCATATAGCGAGGAATTTCCTCTTTAAATTTTTCTACAAAAAGAGGTCGTTCTGGTCTTGGTCCCACAAGACTCATATCACCTTTTAAGATATTAAAAAGCTGAGGTAATTCGTCTAAACTGGTTTTACGAAGAACCTTACCTATGTCAGTCACCCTTGGGTCATTTTTAACAGTCCATGCTTTTTGTTCTTCCGTAACAGTTTGTATTTCCATGCTGCGGAATTTATACATGTTAAATGATTTATTGTGCAATCCCACTCGTTCTTGTTTAAAAATGATTGGTCCCGGGCTACTACACTTCACCAAAATAGCAGATAGTAACATAATAGGTGAAACTATAACAATACCAAATAAAGAACCAATAATATCTACTATCCTTTTACTAATCATATTAATGGTATTGCTAAGCGGCAAATGTCGAATGTTTATAACCGGTAGCCCCATTAAATCTTCAGTATATGGTTTGGTGGGAATCAAGCTATTGTAATCTGGAATAAATTTTGTATGTATGCCAGATTTTTCACAGAAATTAACGATACTTTCCAAAAGATTATAATCTTGTAGTGACAAAGTAATCGCTATCTCGTCTAATTTATTCTCTGGAAGTATAAATTCTAAATTGCCTATTGAGCCTAAAACTTTAATATTTCTATACAAAGTCCCTCTTGGTATGTGATTATCCAAAATACCACATATTACATATCCCCATTGGGGGTTATCCAAAATTCGATTAATATATTCCTCTGCAGCCCTAGAATATCCTACAAGCAAAATATGCTTAAGATTATACCCCTTCCTACGCATCTTTTGCAAGGTATTTCTCAAAATCACCCTAGAAAACGCTGTTAAAAAGATATTTAAAACATAAAAATAAGCCATCATCCATCTGGAAAAGTTAAATTCACGCACTATTAAGTATAATGCAATGATATATGTTGATAATCCAAAAGTATTGGCTTTTATGATATCAAATATTTCGTACCATCTTCGTACCGTTCTCTTAGGGGTATAAACATTAAATACATAATACATAACTACATATAAAGGAACAATATACAATAACATTACAAAATAGTCACCAGCAGGAAGTACCCCTGGGCCGGGACCATCTGAAAATATATAAAATTTGATGTAGTATGACAAGATATATGAGATGGCAGTAATAATCGCATCCATAATTACATGCAAACCATTAAATACTTTTTGATTATCTTTAATCATATGCACCCACCTATGCCTAATATCTTTTAACATTTTACAATAATATTACACAAAGCACAACTTAAGAATTTATGAATATAGCATCCGAAATACATTAATATATAATAGAAGCTGTATTTTAACATAATTAAACATATTTTTCAATTTAAAAACGACTTTCTTCTCTTTACCATCTTGAGATAAAGCTAATTTCATGCCATTTTTTAATTCTTTAATATACAGTATTCCCATTTTCTTTCTTATATAAAACATCCATTTTATAAAAAATCCAATTAATAAAAAAGGTAAATTAATAAGTATTTGCAAAATCGGCATATTTTTCCATATTAGATAAATATTATTTTTAGCCGACATTTTTGTTTTAAATTCATTATATCTGGAGCCAGTTGAAGCACTACCTGCGTGAACAACCTTGGCTTTCGGCTCATAACAATTGAAATATCCATAAATACGAGCTCGGTAGCAAATATCAATATCCTCCAAATATGCAAAATGGTTGTTATCAAATAAACCTATTTCTTCTAATATAGACTTACGATAAATAGAGGCACCACCACAAGCTGCAAAAACTTTAGTAGATTTTTCATATTTGGTTGCTGCTTTTCCTTTTCCACGAGAATATGCCCAGCCGAACACATTATATTGATCTCCAGCATCGTCAATTAAATCCGTCCTGTCCCACATAAGCATTTGGGAGCTTACTGCAAATATTTTATCGTTTTCCTCAATGGTCTTGGTCAAAGCTTCCACAAATTCTGGCAATACCTTGGTATCATTATTTAATAGAATTACAAACTCACTATTAGAATGTTCTATTCCCACATTTACAGCATTACAAAAGCCTGTATTTCCTGGTAGTCGAATCAATTGTACTTTAGAGAACTTCTCCTGTATAATCTCACAGCTCTTGTCCTTAGAACCATTATCTACAACAATAACCTCAAATTTTACATGCGGAGATATTTGTGCAAGAAGGCTTTCTAAACATAATTCTATATACTTTTCACCATTATAATTCGGAATAACAACCGTTACTTTATTCATAACTATTCCTTTCGACTCCATTTAGGATTCCATACAACACGATACCCTTCTTTTCTGATTGCATCTGCAAGTTTAATGCTTATTTCCTGATAATCCGTTCCAGAAGGCAGGGTTTTATAATCAAAACAGCCAATTTCTTTTACTTCAATATATGGAACTCCAACCACCTGTTCAAATATAGTATAGCATTCTTGGCGCAACTTTATCATCCTTATATCTACCACTGCAACCTCTTGAAGCAATACTGCTTTATGCATATAGCCACTAAAGCGAGAATGTATACCTTGATAGAGAAAACGCGCGTTATTATGTGAACAAGTGTTATTTATATCATTTTTACCCATTATAACGCCCGATATTTTATTCCCTTTTAAGATTCGACCTCCGACGACACCAATATCGGTACGTACCGTCAAAATATCTGGTATATATTGCAATTCATAAAACCCTACATGCTTCTGCTCCACTGCTTTTGCATTCCATCCTCTTTGTATGGCAAAGTCCTGAACCGCGCGAAGACCCGCTTCATACGCATATTTTTTACTCTGCGGATTTTCTGCAGTTGAGCCGCTATGGCAGCGCCAATGATATAATACTTTAGGAATATGAACAATACTATTTTCATCTTGAATCTCTGCAACAGTCCGCAATACCAAATCAAAGTCCTGGGCACCATTATATTCCATACGAAAACGTATTTTTTGTATAATTTCATTTTTAATTACTGTAAAATGACACATGTAATTATTGCTTAATAATAAATCAAGATTAAAATCCTCTTTAAAATGGGGCTCATAATAACGAGTTCTGTCTTCATTACATTTATCTTCATCAGAATACAAAAGCAAGCTCTGCAATCCGTTTTGTTCTCTCTTATCTATACATAACGCTATTTCAAATAATGCATCTGGTGTTAATACATCATCATGGTCAAGAAGACCAACATAATCACCAGTGACCATATCTAGTGCAAGATTTGTATTTTCTGAAATCCCTTCATTCTGTCCCAATCGTTTATAATAGATTCTATCATCCTGATAGGTATTCACTATTTGTTCTACTCTATCATCCTCTGTTGCATCTGCTAAAATCAATTGTAAAAATGGGTATGTTTGTTCTAATACAGAATCAATCATATCTCTTAGGTATATTTCAGTTGTGCAGTATGTCGGCACTACAATACTAAATACCCTACGTTTTTCCCATTGTTTAATTCTTTGTTTTGCAAGCTGGGCAGAGGATAATTCTTCATAAAGATAACAGTTGTTTTTATCTTTCAATCTTTCCAATGCTGCATAATATGTATTCAATAATCCATTGCGCTTTAAATAGTATAGAGTTCTTTTAAAATTTGCTCTATTTAATTTACCCATTTATCTTTTCCTTTCTATTACTAGAAAAAACAGCAAATCGCCCCGAAAAGGCGACTTACTGTTTTATGGGCCTAAATTCTAGATTATATTTGAGTTTTCAAATCCTCTGTCAAC
>CAZKGP010000118.1:0-7082 GCA_964552225.1 uncultured Acetatifactor sp. | reverse complement strand
TTCAAAAGAGATATATTACAATACTCAACCATTATAATCATAATGACTACAAACGCCAATAGGAATAAAGGATAAATGGAGATGCTAAGTTTGGTAGTTACAAAACCTATAACTGTAGGAGAAAAAGTACTTCCCACATAGGCACATGCCATTTGAAGCCCCATCATGGATTGTGAGGCATTTTCTCCGAATCGTTCTGGTGTTTGATGTAATAGGCTGGGATAAATAGGAGCACAGCCTAACCCAATAAGAATTAAACCAGAGCAAGCCAGAACCGTGTTTGAGGAAAGGAATAAAAGTAATACTCCGATCAAAGCAAGTCCTTGACCTAATCGTATCATATTTTTAGAATCTAATTTGTAGGTTAAAAATCCACTGATAAACCGTCCAGCTGTAATGCCTAAGTAAAACAAGCCTAATAAAGAAGCGGCAGACTCAGCAGAAATACCTTTCTGTAATACCAAATAACTACTTGCCCATACACCAGTAACTAATTCCAAAGAACAATAGCATAGGAATGCTATCAGTATTTGCTTTGCACCAGGTAGTTTGATAAGCTGTACCAGCTTTATGGAAGGTGCTTCCGCCTCTGGATTGGTATTTCCATTACTTTTTTTCCAAATGGGTAAAGATAGCACAAGCAGTGCTGTTAACACAATCTGGATAATAAATATAGTACGATATCCATTATTCCATGCTAAATTTTTTGTTAAGCTGTATCCCATAATATACGGTCCTAGTGTGGCACCAATGCCCCAAAAGCTGTGTAGCCAACTCATATGCTTTGCCTTATAATGTAGAGCTACAAAGTTATTTAATGCTACATCTACAGAGCCGGCACCCAGACCATAGGGGATAGCCCATATGCAAAGTGAGATAAAAGAGTGAGATAAAGAAAAACCCAAAAGAGCACAAGCAGTCATGAAAACGCTAATGGTGGTTAACAATCCTGTTCCCAGTTTTCTAACAAAACGATCACAAAGTAGACTGGAAATAATAGTACCACCTGAAATAATCATGGATATAATTCCCGCATAGGAAATGGGAACATTAAGCCCCTCATACATACTCGGCCAAGCAGAACCTAAAAGAGCATCTGGAAGCCCTAAACTAATAAAAGATATATAAATGATAATTAATAATATTTGAAACATAAAAATAACCATGCCTTTCTATAACATATAAATATAATCTACTGCAATAATACCGTCTTTTATCTATTGAAACAATCTAAATATAGACATATAATATAAGAAAAACGACTTTGGGAGAAAACGATGCAAGTAACATGTCAATTAAATTTAGATAAAGACAATAGGGAACTTCATCCTCACGGAACGTTAGACTTTCCATGTGCTGCTTATTGTACAACCTATATCGATACTGAGGAGAGTGCTATTCCATGGCATTGGCATGAGGAAATGGAGATGGTATATATTCAATCAGGTCAAATGAAACTGCAAATTCCCGGCAAAACCTTTCACTTAAAAGAAGGGCAATCTTTTTTTATTAATGGTAATATCCTTCACTATGCTATTGCCGAGCCGCTTTGCGAATTGCACTCATTGGTATTTCACCCCACTCTTATGATTGGCCATAAAGAATCTGTTTTTGCTACAAAATATATCAATCCATTAAATGATTGTAATGTGTTAGATGGATGTGAGATTATACCTAAAGATGCATATGATAAAAATATGATTTCTTGCTTTATTGATGCATTTCAAGGGATTTCTTTGGAAACAAATGGTTTTGAATTTATAGCAAGAGAAAATTTATCTCGTATCTGTTTTTCTTTATTTGAAAAATATAAATATAAAATAGAAACTGATGATACAAATCCCAGTCAAGATGGAATAAGAATTAGGAAAATGCTGGATTTTATACATGAGCAATATATGGAGAATATAAGCTTATCCCAAGTTGCAAAGGCCTCAAATATTGGAGAGCGGGAATGTTTGCGCTGTTTTCAGAGGATATTACAGGTGTCGCCTATGCAATACTTATTAAAATATCGTATTATGCAGGGCGCAGCATTGCTGATTCAGCTACCTGAGAACACCATATCAGATATTTCTATGCAGTGTGGATTTGCCAGTCCAAGTAATTTTACATTAATGTTTCAGCGCTTTTTTAGGTGCTCACCAAGAGAATATAGGAAAAGACAGGTCAGTAAAATATAAGCGCACCTTATATTGTAATGAAAAAGTGGAGGAGTTTAGGTTATGAAAATAAAATATATTATATTGTTTTTGATTCTGTTAACCCTTGTAGGTTGTAGAAAAGAAGATCCAAATAGTCCTCAAGTAATATTTATGGAGCCCCCTGCTTTTACGGAAAATGACAAAAAAAATCAAAAATCTGAAGAAACAAATGAGCCAGCAGTACCCCATAAGGATGAGATACTGGCTAAGAGGAACGAGGTTTTGGAGGGGATGAAAGAGGAAGAGATATCAAGAATGAAAACATTTATAAAAGATGGTAATCTTAAATTTGAACATGATATAATGTGGAATAATATATTAGTTAAGTTATCTGATCCAGAAAATTTGCATTGGGACCTACTAAGCAAATCAGGAGAGGTTCAAATTGGATGGGCTTATGATCCAGAGACTTTAGAATTGAAAAAAACTACTGAATTATCTGAGAATGAGTTTAATGAACAATATGCACAGAAAGTAGTAACTTATAATTACAATACGGCGACTGATTACATTCAGGTTATGGAGGAATTGAAACAATCTACAAACTCTGAAGAATTAAAAAAAGATTTTGAAGCAATGCAAGAAAATTTAAAAAATGCTGAAAGTACTCATGATGTAAGCTATATAGAGGAGCTATATAAGATTTTCCATGATATGGATTACTTTCTATTGAGATTTTGGCCAGAAGATGTGGCAATATATGTGGAAGATATTTCTACAATAAGTAAATACTATGGGGTATTGAATGTGTTTAAGGAGTAAACAAATTTTTCCTCCTGCTTGAAAAGGAATAGGTGCTTGTGGTAAAATAAAAAGTAGGATTTTGGACAAATGATGGAGGAAGAAAACGTGAACATTACTTCAACCTTAAATGAAGTTTTAGTACGACTGTTTCGTGATATTACCACAATTGAAGAAAAAGCAATTAAAACAGGCGAATACAAAGAGTTAACGGTAAATGACATGCATGTCATCGAAGCGATTGATGTTCATGAACCTAAGAATATGACCTCTGTTGCCAAATCGCTTTCTGTTACTACGGGAACCTTAACCATTTCTGTAAATGGCTTGGTCAAAAAAGGATTTGTTGAACGTATCAGAAGTGAAGAGGATAGGCGGGTTGTACTGATATCCTTGACAGAAAAAGGACGAAAAGCCCATGCACAGCATGAGCAATTCCATCAAAAAATGATTCAATCTATAGTAGACGGATTAACGGAAGAAGAACAAGTTATCCTAGAGAAGGCTTTGAATAACGCCAATGTTTTTTTTAGGGAGATACAAAAAAAGTAGTGCTTAATACATTCCTTATAGTAGCAAAATCCGAAGGACCACATTTTAAGAAAAATTCATGAAATGCGTAGTCGGAGTATTGCTCGTTCCATTGAGAACGTGATTGCTCTTTTAGGGTGAGAATTTCTAGATACCCTAAGTAGTATTTTAAATAATTAGTAGGCTCCTCTACAATATATTGATAGATGGCATCTACAGAAGAAGGATTTTTAATACCAAAGGCACCAAGAGTTTTGGCGATTTGGTCTTTAGAAGCATTGTCATAATGAATCATAATATCTAACATAGAATAAAGGCATAACTGCAGACTGCGGTTATGCTTTTCTAATTGTATGGCAGCGGCCAATTCTGGTTGACTGCCTTCCACCATAAGCTGAGAAGCATAATCAAAGGACATAAATTCTACATACAAAGCCCATCCTTCCAAATAACCTCCATACCATAAAATTTGACGTATGTTTTGATTGGGCTGTTCTAATTGGTAACGGTTGTTAAAGACTGATTGATACATATGTCCTGGATAACCTTCGTGGGCTAAGGTGGTATATAAATCCAATCCTTGAGTGGTATTTTTCTCATTGATATAAATAACATTTGCAGAGGTGTCATCTAATGGTGGTGTTAAAAAAAATGCAGGAGCACAATAGTCTTCCAAATTGGGAGAGACACTTTTCACAGTAACATTAGTTATGGAGTGATTGGCACTATTCAAGGAAGGAAAGTCTTTTTTCATTCGTATTTGTAGGTCATCTAACATCTGTGTAGCTGAAGTATATGGGAAAGCTGTTATCAAATCTTGGTCATATGTAAGCGTGGTAAGAGATGGGTTTTTTGTAATAATTTTACTGATTTCATTATATTCTTCAAGGAGCTGCTGTGATAAAAGTTCTTTGATTTCTGGTATGGAAAGTGTAGAACCAGTTTCGCCACATAAAAGATACTCATAATATTTAGCTCCATTTGGTTTGGCAGCAAGACCTGTAATAGGAATGGACTCATCTTCTAATATAAACAATCCATCATAAAGTGCTTCATAGGCAGGTAGCATTACTGTTTCTAACAGACGATTATTTTTAGCAATATATTGCAATGCTTCTTCCTGAGTAATTATTTTATCAAGATAAAGCTGCTCTAATCGCTCTTTAAAAGTAGTTTGTAAAAAATGAGTGCCTTGATTCAAATCCTCTTTTGTTAGAATGGTATCGCATTGCTTTAGAACCTTTTTTAAGGAAACAGAGGGCATCAGAAGATTAGCATCGGCTTTTTCCTGCTCAAAAGTCAAAAGAGAAGCAAAATATTCATCTGTTTGATCTAATATTTTCAAGTAATCTTCAACATCTTGTTTGTTACGAAAGGTATATTCTGCCAATAATATTGGAAGCTGGGATTGCATACCTGAAGAAGGGGAAAGAGGTTCGCTATAATAAGAATATTCGCTCAAGGCAAGAGAATTGTCCAAAGAGTGTAATAAAAGAGTTCGAGTATATTGATCTGTATTAGAAAGCTTTGTGGGATTTATATCTTGTAGGTTAGCAAGTACATTTTCTATTTCTGCCTGACCTAATAAATGACTGTCTGCAGAATAGCAAGGAAGAACCACTTTATAATCATATATTCCGTAATTAGAAGGATTGGCAAGTGTATAGTGCATGTTTAAAGTGTTGGAGGTCATTTCTTTTTGAAATAGTTGTGAACTTAGTTTTTGGAAAAGCAGTTCGTCCCTGCGATATGTAAATAATAAAAAGGTCATTCCAACAAAAAATAAAAAAGATGAAATAATTAGGAAAACCTGTCGAGGAGTAATGGAAAAGTTTTTTTTCATAAAGTATACCTGATTATATTGTTATGTAAATATATGCAAGTAGTACAATGATTATGAAATGAAGTTGTATTGAATACAACTATGCGATATGTATACAAAAAGTAATAAAAGATGTATTGACATATAGAGGGCGAATTACTATAATCAATATAGTTGTACTGACTATATTATTGTAGTGATGTTAGAATGCATAACATAAGGAAAATAGGGGTTAGTCATGGAAGAAAAACAAGTGAAATACAAACAATTAGAGCAGTACATACAACAACTGATGGAGGAAGGTACTTTAAAGCCTGGTGATAAGTTGTATTCTGAAAACGAGCTTTGCACAATGTTTAACATTAGTCGTCAAACAGTACGTAAAGCCATTGGACTGTTGGAAGAAAAGGGAATCCTATATCGTGTACGGGGAAGTGGCACTTATATTAGTGATAATCGTAAAGCTAACTTAGAGCAAAGAAATCGTATTGCAGTAGTTACCACTTATGTAGATAGCTATATTTTTCCCAAAACAATACAAGGAATTGAGAGTGTTCTTTTTGAAAAAGGGTATTCCGTTCAAATTTCTTTTACCAATAATACTCTAGAACGGGAAAAAAATGTACTAGAGGACATAATTAGTAGGGATGACGTAGCAGGAGTTATTGTGGAAGGAACCAAAAGTGGTCTTCCAAACCCCAATATTCCGTTATACCAAAAGCTAATTCAGCGAAAAATACCCATTATTTTTATCAATACCTACTATCCAGAGGTAGATGCACCTCATGTATCATTAAATGATGTGAAGGCTGCAGAAACAGCAGTAAATTATTTGATCCAGCAGGGACATAGGGATATAGGCGCTATTTTAAAGTTAGACGATGGACAAGGAAGGTTGCGTTATCTAGGTTATTTGAAAGCCATGGAGGCAGCAGGGTTACCTATTTCAGATTCTAGAATGGTATGGATTGATACCGATGAATCTAAGCAATTGGCTTTTAGTAAGGAACGGATTCTGAATCGTATAGAAGAATGTACTGGAATTCTATGCTATAACGATCAAGTTGCTTTTCAGCTAATTCGTTTATTGGGGGAAAATGGAATTAAAGTTCCAGAGCAAGTTTCTGTTATTAGCATTGATGACTCTGATTTGGCACTACATAGTGAAATACCAATTACCTCATTGCCCCATCCCAAAGAAAAATTAGGTGAAAAAGCAGCAAGTAATCTGTTGGAAATGATCGAAGGAAGTTGCAAAGATGGTACCTATGAATTTGACACTCGAGTAGTAGAGCGAGATTCTATCGCTAAATATAAAAAATAAAATAATATATTTAATATGGAGGATTTAAGTATGAGAGCAGCAAAGAATTATCAGTTTTGGTTTTGCACAGGATCACAAGATTTATATGGAGATGAGTGTCTTCGTAAAGTAGCAGAGCATTCTGCAAAAATGGTAGAAGGACTAAATGCAACAGGTAAACTACCATTTGAAATAGTTTTAAAACCTACTTTAATAGATCAAGCTTCTATCAGAAGAACTTTTAATGAAGCAAATAATGATGAAAATTGTGCAGGTGTTATAACATGGATGCATACTTTTTCACCTGCTAAAATGTGGATTATTGGTTTGCAGGAATATAAGAAACCGCTATGTCATTTACACACACAATTTAATGAAGAAATTCCTTATGATACCATTGATATGGATTTCATGAATGAAAATCAGTCTGCACATGGTGATAGAGAGTATGGTCACATTGTCAGCCGTATGGGAATTGAAC
>CAZKGP010000117.1:0-7082 GCA_964552225.1 uncultured Acetatifactor sp. | reverse complement strand
TCGTTGTAATCATGGAACGGCGGATGGATTTTAATGTTGGGCTGGCATCATCTGCGATTTCTTCTTCTGATAAAATGCAGCGATTGATTTCATTGGATAAAGGAGTTAGAGGAGTGAGTTTTTGAAAATAGACATCCAAACTGTCATCTGGAAGGTCCTCACGATCCTTACGTCCATATGTTTTAATTCTGTTTACATTTTCTAGCAGTCTAGCAATGTGAATTAGCTCAGTAATTGAGATAATACTGCCGATTTCTAAAGATTTTAAAGCAAAACTCATGTCCTTATTATTACCAAAGGATGTACTGCCTATTTTAAAAATACGTGACAGGGCATCAGAGGTTTCCAACTGAGCCTGTTGTATTTCTTCCAAATCAATAGAAGGTATCAGTTCATTGCATAACTTTTTGGCAGGTTCAGAATCTGCTTTATCAGATAATAGTTGAATAATTTTATTATATTCTAATGTTTTTAATACTTTTTGATTCATATTTTGCTACTCCATTTAACATACTTTTGCTTATTATAGCACATTTTTAAGGGGTTACGATACTGTTTCTTATTGTTGCTTTTTCTTTACTTTTGATTATGAATCCGATATACTTGTGCTTATGAAACCATTCTTTCCACTTATTTAGGAGGGATTATCATGTCTGATTTAGAAAATAATAAAAACGAACAGTTTTTAATAGAGAAAATAAAGCAAAGACCGGTAAATAAGAAAAAATTGCTTCGCCGTACTTTAATAACAGCGGCTATGGCAGTTGTTTTTGGGTTGATTGCTTGTTTAACATTTTTAATTTTAGAACCTGTTTTTAGTAATTGGCTTTATCCTGAAGAGGATCCTCGAGTTATATTATTCCCAGAAGACCAAGAAGAAATGTCTCCAGAAGAGATGCTTGCTAATAACATGCAGGCTGAAAAAGAAATTATTGAAAATATGGAGCAAGAGAATACCCCTGTAGAGTTAGAGGATAAACAAATAGAGGAAATTTTATCAGGAGTTGTTTTAACGAAAGATAATTACCAACAAATTTATTCAGCACTATTTACTTATGTAACTGAGCTAAATCGTTGTATGGTTACAGTTACTGGTGTTAGTTCGGATGTGGATTGGCTTGATAATGTTTTAGAAATTGAAAATAAATGTGCTGGATTAGTAGCTGAAAATAATGGAAAGGAATTGCTTATTTTAGTAGATTATGGATCTGTAAAAGATGCAGAGAAATTAATTGTTTCCTTTGGTTCTTATTTTAAAGTAGATGCACAGATTAAGCAGTTTGATCCTTTCACTAATCTTGCCATATTATCCATAAATCTGTCTGATATACCAGCAGAGTTGTTGGATAAACACGTAACCATTGCAGACATGGGTTCTTCTAATGTAAAAAACATGTTGGGTCTACCTGTTGTTGCTCTTGGCAGCCCTATAGGTTATGATTCTATTGGATATGGAATCATAACTTCAACAAATAATCAAATTACAGAAGTAGATGCCAATTATAAGATGCTGATTACTGATATTTTTGGAACTCAGAATGCAGGAGGATTTCTATTTAATCTTCAAGGACAAATAATAGGAATTATAACCACCAATACCATGGGAAATTCAGACTTGAAAAATGTAATTACTGCATATGGCATAACGGATTTGAAAAAGTTAATAGCAAAAATGTCCAATGGTCAGCAAGTTCCTTATGTAGGAGTCAGCGGGGTAGATGTGACAGCGGAAGCTCACGAAGAGCTTCAGGTTCCTTATGGCGCTTATGTGAAAGAAGTGATAATGGATTCTCCAGCAATGTTGGCAGGTATCCAGCGAGGAGATGTAATTGTTGCAGCAAATGGACAAAAAATACAAAGCTTTGCAGATTATTCCAGTATAGTGATTCAAAACAATGTTGGACAAATGATGGAGTTTACTATTATGAGACAAGTACAAGAGGAATATGAGGAAATGACTTTCAAAATAACACTTACAGAATCTAAGTAAGGTATGGAAGATAAATTAATTTAAAAAAGAAGGGAGAGCTGTTATTACGTCACCTATAAACAAATGATTAATACAATTAGGTATTTGACAGATAACAGTTAGAAAGAAAATGAAATATATTAAGGATTATAAAGAAGGCGACCGCATCTTTGACATTTATCTATGTAAACACAAACAGGCAGCAGTAACTAAAAATGGTAAGGCTTATGAGAATCTTATTTTACAAGATAAAACAGGTACCATGGACGCAAAGGTTTGGGAACCAAATAATCCTGGAATCAGTGATTATGATGCCCTTGACTACATTGAGGTGTATGGAGATGTGAGTAGTTTTCAGGGTACACTACAAGTTAGTATTAAAAGAATTCGCGTATGTAGTGAGGAAGAATACAATGCCTCTGACTATTTACCAGTAAGTTCTAAAAATATCGATCAAATGTATGAAGAACTATTAGACCTAGCTAAAAGTATTAAAAATACATATCTAAAACAGTTACTAGAAGCTTTTTTTGTGAAGGATGAGGGTTTTATCAAGGCGTTCCGTAATTCTTCAGCAGCGAAAACCATACATCATGGCTTTGTAGGTGGATTGTTAGAGCATACATTAAGTGTAACAAAGCTTTGCAACTACTACTGCACAACATATCCTGTTTTAAACAGAGATTTGCTATTAACTGCAGCTATGTTTCATGATATAGGAAAGATCAAAGAGCTTTCTCTTTTCCCACAAAATGATTATACCGACGATGGACAATTACTAGGTCACATTGTCATAGGTTCCCAAATGGTGGCAGAAAAAGCAGCAACAATTGAGAACTTCCCTCATAACATTCTTACGGAGGTACAACACTGTATTCTAGCTCATCAAGGTAAGTATGAATACGGTTCACCTAAAATACCTGCACTTGTTGAAGCTGTTGCCCTAAATTATGCAGACGATACAGATGCTAAAATACAAACCTTCACTGAAATCATGGAAAACAACCCAGAACCAGGTTGGATTGGGTTTAATAGATTGTTCTCATCTAATTTGAGGGCTAGTACGATAGAGCGGGAATAAATACGAATAGAGTTATAAAGTTTGTTTAAATGGGCAGGTGATAATATGAAAAAATATTATCACCTGCTTTTATAATGAAACTAAGTTGTTGCGATATTGCAGCATTTCTTCTTCGTCAAAGGTATCAAGTATTTGCTGTATTTCGTTGACAATTATATTCCTTTCCTTCGGAAGTAAGGCATTGAGTGGATAGAAATTAGACTTTGAATCAGCAAATAAATGTGTCCTAATCTGTAAATGATTGATGAAAGTTCTTAATTCTATCAGCCGTTCTTTTTCCCCAGCTGGAATAAATTGCCCAGCTTGTGCCATTGAATACAGCTTTGTATCTGAAAATAATGTAAGGGAATCAATAGATATAAAGTAAGGATTTAGCTTGCTAAATAATTCTGCACTATTTACAGCGTTTTGATACCCACCATCTTTACCAGCTAATCCCGTCATATACACAAAATAATATTCAATTCCAGCTTCATCTAGCTTTTCACATTGTTCCAAAATATCTTGTGAAGTATATCCTTTGTTGGCTAATAGCAAAGTATCATCATCCCCACTTTCTGTACCAATACTCAGACCGTTTACCCCCATAGCTTTCAGTTTTTTAAGCTGCCATACTTCTTTGTTCTGTATATCCCGTATGCTGGCAAACATAGCAATGGTTTGACACTTAATCAAATAATCTCGTACTGTTAAAATATATGGTTTCAACTTTTCGTAACTTAATGCAAACGGGTTTGCACCCGTTATAAAAATACGCCTTGCATTAGGGACGTAAGTTTTAATTTCCGCTAAATCTTCTTCAAATTGAGATAGGGGTGATATGGAAAATGGCTCATCTTTATATAAACTGCAGAAATTGCATTTGTGGTAAGTACAACCACTTGTTAATTGAATAATGCAAGAGTCTTTTTCGTATGGTGGTCGCCATGTTCTTCCTGTAAAATGCATAAATAAATACTCCTTTCATTCATAATTGTGTCTTGCTGTCACTAAAGTATAATATTAGTATTACAAATTCAAGTACGGTCTTTTTATGGTAATAGTATTATTTATAGTACTAAGTATGAAAAAAGTATGTATATTGATTTTTTGTTACTAATGGAATATATTGAATGAAAAGAGGTGAGGTGGTAGAATGGCAAATAATAAATTTACCAGTGAAAATACGATAGCTCGTTGTGTACCCATGAGTAAACTCCAATCAGTTATTGGGGGCAAATGGAAAATATTGATATTATGGTACATTACATTTTATAAAGTTCAGCGTTTTGGAGAGTTACAGCGGCATCTTGATGGCATTACACAATCCACATTAACAAAGCAACTTAGAGAATTAGAAAATGATGGTTTTTTACATAGAGAAATATACAAAGAAATTCCACCAAAAGTAGAATATTCGCTGACAGAGTTTGGAGAAAGCTTTATTCCTGTTTTACAAACAATGATGACATGGAGCGAAAATTATTTATGTCCTGATTATGAAAATCCTTATTAGAATAGGGGAATAAAAATGAAGAATATAGAATATTTAAAAAATGTAAAGGATATGAAACTTATCACCGAAGGATTATCCCATGATATAAAGTATCACATTGTAACAAGTGATGGACAGTATCTATTGTTACGTTTAGCTGATGCAAGTGAATTTGATCAGAAAAAGAAAGAATATGAACGAATGCAAATCATGGATAAGGCAGAAGTTCCAATGTCCCGTCCTGTGGATTTTGGGTTATGTAATGATGGGAAACAAGTATATCAGTTGTTAACGTGGTGTGATGGTGAAAATTTAGAAACGGTGCTACCCTTACTTTCAGAAGCAGAACAGTATATAACTGGAGTGAAGGTAGGAGAAACCTTGCGGAAAATACACTCAGCTCCTTCTATCGAACAAACTACAGATTGGAAAGAACGATATTCCAATGTTATCGAAGAAAGGATTCAGGCATTTTATGATTGTAGCGTGCGATTTGACGGTTGGGAGAATATCATCAGGTATTACAAGGATAACAGTCACTTGCTAAAAGGTCGTCCACAAGTATGTCTACATGGTGACTTTCATGCAGAAAATATTTTACGAACCAATAATGGTGATATTTCAGTGATTGATTGGCAACTCCTTGATTTTCAGGGATACGGCGACCCTTGGTATGATTTTCCAAGTGACCAATGCGCTACTAGTCCACATTATACAACTGGATGTGTTAGGGGTTATTTTGGAGGTGAAGTACCAGAGGAGTTTTGGAAACTTAATGCCTTTTATATGGCTACAGGAGCAATTACATCCATTCCTTGGGCTTACTATAATTATCCCTCTGAATTAGAACCATTGATTCAATATAACCTTAATGTGATTCGTTGGTTTGACAACATGAATAATCCTGTGCCTACATGGTACCAAAAAGACTTTTGCATCTAGTGCATATGAGCATTTGCTTTTTAGTAAAGGTTGTATTTATAGATGTTTTATTATAAAATAAGCACATTGATAGTAGTTGTTTAGTAGCAAAATAGGTAATATGCATGGAAGGGGTATATGCGTGAATTATAAGAAAAATGATATGATAACAGTCACAATAGAAGACATAGGAATAGATGGTGAGGGCATCGGCAAGGTAGATGGTTTTACACTATTTATTAAGGATGCAATTATTGGCGATGTGGTTCAAGCAAAAATCATAAAAAGTAAAAAACACTATGCCTATGCAAGATTAGAGAAGGTGATTACACCTTCTCCTTTTCGTACAGAACCTAAATGCCAATACCACCGTCAATGTGGTGGCTGCCAGATTCAAGCACTATCGTATGACAAACAGCTAGAGTTCAAACAAGGGAAGGTACGTAATAATCTGATTCGTATTGGTGGCTTTGAAGAATCTTTTATAGATTCTCGCATGGAACCAATTGTGGGAATGGACAATCCTTACCATTATCGGAATAAAGCACAGTATCCTGTTGGAACAGATAAAGATGGTGAAATCATAACTGGATTCTACGCAGGCCGTACCCATTCCATTATTGCTAATACCAATTGTTACCTTGGAGCGGAAAGTAACCAACAAATCCTAAATACTATATTAGATTATATGAAGAAAAACAAAGTTTCTGCTTACAACGAGGAAACAGGAGAAGGCTTAGTACGCCATATCCTTATTCGCATGGGCTTTACCAGTGGTGAAATCATGGTTTGCCTCATTATAAACAAGAAAACGACAAAACTGTCATACCAACCAAATGGTATATATAAAGAAAATAATGAGTTTTTACCAAATCAAGGTGAATTATTAAGTCAATTGGCAAACATTAGCAATGTGACAAGCGTGTCAATCAGTATTAATAACGAGAAAACTAACGTAATTATGGGAAAAGAGGTGCATTGCCTTTGGGGAAGCCCAACCATTAGTGATACCATTCATGTACGCGATATGCAGCAAGAAGGATATCCACTAACTGGTCATGAACTTACCTTCAAAATATCCCCTCTCTCCTTTTATCAAGTAAACCCGATTCAAACAGAAAAGCTTTACAGCTTAGCATTAGAATATGCAAACCTCACTGGACAAGAAACTGTTTGGGACCTTTATTGTGGTATAGGAACTATCTCTCTATTCTTAGCCAACAAAGCAAAGCAAGTGTACGGTGTAGAAATTATTCCTCAAGCCATTGAAGATGCAAAAGAGAATGCAAAACGTAACAACATTACAAACACTGAATTCTTCGTAGGAAAAGCAGAAGAAGTTCTCCCAACTAAATTCAAAGAAGAGGGAATATACGCTGATGTTATCGTAGTAGACCCCCCTCGAAAAGGTTGCGACCAAGCCTGCCTTTCAACCATGCTCCAAATGCAGCCAAAGAAAATCGTATACGTAAGCTGCGACTCCGCCACCTTGGCACGAGATTTAAGAGTACTATGTGATGGTGGGTATGAGGTGGAGAGGATTAGAGCGGTGGATTTGTTTGCGCAGACGGTGCATGTGGAAACCGTCTGTTGTCTACAAAGGGTGAATATGTAGAAATCCTTGAATTTACGCACTT
>CAZKGP010000116.1:0-7113 GCA_964552225.1 uncultured Acetatifactor sp. | reverse complement strand
AGGATAAGAAGAAACGAGGAGTTCTTGTGGATTCATTAAGGGGCAAAAATGTTGCACTTATATTTGAAAAGACAAGTACACGTACCAGATGTGCCTTTGAGGTAGCAGCTCATGATCTAGGAATGGGAACGACTTACTTGGACCCAAGTGGCTCTCAGATTGGTAAAAAAGAAAGTATTGCTGATACAGCTAGAGTATTGTCTAGTATGTATGAGGGAATTGAATATAGAGGTTTTGGGCAAGATATTGTAGAAGAATTAGCTAAGTATTCCAAGGTTCCTGTATGGAATGGACTGACTAATGAGTTTCATCCTACACAGATGTTAGCGGATTTATTAACCATTCGTGAACACTTTGGATATTTAAAAGGAATCAAAATGACATATATGGGAGATGCTCGGTACAATATGGGCAACTCTTATATGGTGACTTGTGCGAAAATGGGTATTCATTTTACGGCATGTACATCTGCTACATATTTTCCAGATTCCAAGCTAGTAGAACAGTGCCGAGAAATCGCAGCTACCACTGGTGGAACCATTACCTTAACTGAGGATGTTGCAGAAGGAACGAAGGATGCAGATGTTATCTGTACCGATGTATGGGTTTCTATGGGTGAGCCAGACGAAGTTTGGGAAGAACGTATTCGTGAATTAATGCCATATCAAGTTAATAAAAAAGTAATGCAAAATGCTGCACCTAATGCTATTTTTATGCATTGCTTACCAGCCTTCCATGATTTGAAAACGCAGATTGGCGCAGAAGTGAATGCCAAATTTGGAATCACAGAGATGGAAGTAACGGATGAAGTATTTGAATCATCTCAGTCTGTAGTATTTCAAGAAGCTGAGAACCGTATGCATACAATAAAGGCTGTTATGCAAGCTACTTTGGCGTGAACACTATGAATAGATACGACCAAGAAACACTATCTGGTTTAATCAAAACAAAATGGGCAGGCAGAAAACTTTTCTTTTATGAAAGCCTAGACTCTACTAATGTGCAAGCTAGACGGGAGGCAGGACTTGGAGCACCTCATGGAACATTAGTAGTTGCAGACAAACAGACACAAGGGCGTGGACGAAGAGGCAGAGAATGGGAAAGCCCGTCAAATGCGAATATATATTTTACTATATTATTAAGGCCAGAGTTTGAGCCCGATCAGGCTTCTATGCTAACTTTGCTCATGGCATATTGTGTGGCAAATGCAATTACAATTGAGACTGGAGAGCAAGCTCTAATTAAGTGGCCAAATGATATCGTAATGAATGGCAAGAAAGTTTGTGGAATCTTAACTGAGTTAGAGGTAAAAGAAGGTTCCATTAATAATGTAGTAATCGGTGTTGGAATTAATGTGTCTAAACAAACGTTTTCTTCTGACACTATGGATAAAGCCACTTGTATCGAAACAGAATGTGGTAAAAATATTTCTAGAGGCGCTTTGATTGCCCAGATTATGAAAGTTTTTGAAGATAATTATAATGATTTTATAATAGCAAAAGATTTATCTCCAATTATAGAGGAATATAATGCAATACTTGTGAATAAAGATGCCCAAGTATGTGTGTTAGACCCCCTAGGTGAGTTTAGAGCTATTGCAAAAGGAGTCACCCCAACAGGGAAACTGCTTGTGGAAACCCAAGAAGGTGAATGGAAGGAAATATATGCCGGAGAGGTTTCTGTTAGAGGTATATATGGTTATGTATAATGAAAAATGAAGAACAAATTGTCCTTTGCGGGGCGAATGCTTATGAGCAAAAATATTATTTTAATGAACAATTTAATGGAATACCAGAATCTATAAAAGAAGAACTTCGTATTATTTGCGTGTTATTTACGGAAGAAGTAGGTGGTATTTTTACCATTGGGTTTGATCAAGACGGTATGCTGACTTTGCAAACAGATGTGTCTGATGATGATTTTTACTACGATGAAATCGCTAGTGGTTTATTGGTGGGTGAGGTGCGTAGAAACAGACAAGAGCTTTTTGAATCATTAGGCTTATTTTACAAGGTGTTTGTGCTGAAGGAAGATATTTCAAGTTTAATTGAAGAAGAATAAAGTAGCGGCCAATGCGGCAAGGTGTTGACGGCAGATAGGAGAACTATGATATTAGTAGTTGATGTAGGTAATACCAATATGACATTTGGAGTGTATGAGGGAGTGACGCTTAAAGCTACTTTTCGTATAATAACAAGAACCCTTAGAACTTCAGATGAATATGGTGCAGTTGCAACACAACTTCTTTCCTCCAAAAACATTGGCGTGGATGAAATTGAAGGAACCATTATTTCCAGCGTTGTGCCAGATGTGATGCATTCATTAATTGGTGGAATTACCCGCTATGTGAAGCCCAATCCGATAATTGTCGGACCTGGAGTGAAAACGGGAATCAAGGTTTTTTCAGAGAATCCTAGAGCTATAGGCTCGGATAGGATTGTAGACGCTGTTGCAGCGTTTGAGAAATATGGTGGTCCTGTTTTAATTATAGATTTTGGAACTGCCACCACATATGATTTAATTACCGAAGACGGAAGCTTTGCGGCAAGAATTACAGCACCTGGCATACGTGTTAGTTCTGATGCACTATGGAAACAGACAGCTAAATTGCCTAATATTGAAATTAAGAAACCAAAGTCTATCTTAGCCCAAGAGACTATCTCTAGTATGCAAGCGGGGCTTGTTTATGGGCAAATTGGACAGACTGAATATATTGTAAAAAAAGTAAAAGAAGAAAGTGGTTATGATGAATTGCAAGTGGTTGCCACAGGAGGACTGGGAAGGTTGATTGCAAAAGAGACTGAGGTCATAGATGTTTATGACAGCGCGCTTACCTTGGATGGACTTCGTATTATTTATGATAAGAACCGCAAATAGGATAGAAATACATGAGTAAATTAACAATTGGTAATGTAACATTGGATAACAATGTAATATTGGCTCCAATGGCAGGTGTAACAGACCTGCCATTTCGCTTATTGTGCAGGGAGCAAGGTGTTGGTTTGGTGTGCATGGAAATGGTAAGCGCCAAAGCAATTTATTTTAATAGTAAAAATACAGAAGAATTGATGGAGATACATCCCGAAGAAGGACCTGCATCTTTGCAGTTATTTGGCTCAGATCCAGATATTATAAGTGATATGGCAAAACGTATTGAGCATCGTCCTTTTGCTTTTCTCGATATTAATATGGGGTGTCCTGTTCCTAAGGTGGTAAATAACGGAGAAGGCTCTGCGTTGATGAAGGACCCAAAGCTAGTAGAGGAGATTCTAACGAAACTAGTGAAGTCCACATGCAAGCCTGTTACGGTAAAAATAAGAAAAGGGTTCCATGATGAAAGCGTGAATGCTGTAGAAATCGCTAAAATTGCAGAAAGCTGTGGTGTATCAGCAGTTGCAGTTCATGGAAGGACTAGAGAGCAATTTTATAGTGGCTCAGCAGATTGGAGTATTATCGGTGCAGTAAAGCATGCGGTAAAGATTCCAGTTATAGGTAATGGTGATGTGGTTGGACCTGAATCGGCACAAGATATAATCAACCAAACAGGTTGTGACGGTGTTATGATAGGACGTGCAGCACAAGGTAATCCTTGGATTTTTAGAGAAGTAGTTCATTTTCTAGAAACGGGTATGAAGATAGAAAGACCTTCCATGGAGGAAATGAAGGATGTCTTGATGCGCCATGCTATGCTCCAATTAAAATATAAGGGAGAGTATACTGGAATTCGCGAAATGCGCAAGCATCTTGCGTGGTATACTACGGGAATGCCTCACTCAGCACGATTCCGCCAAACGATCAACTCGATGGAAAGTATAGAGGAACTTCAAAGGGGAATAGAAATAATTTTTGCCCCAAAGGAGTACAAGAAGGCATAAATTGATTTTCTATTCATACAATTGTATCATGGACACAATCATTTATTTATATATTAAAAAACAAAATACAGCAACTCAAATGCTTCCTGTATTTACTATGCGTCAGCAAAGTGATAGTTACGAAATGCTTTTTGTAGAAATTCCAGAAACCATGCTATATGTGGAAGAAAAGGTGGAACCGGTACAAATTCAAACGCCCGGTGTTGTTTCTAATACAATTTTCACCCTTATTCGGAAATTTTGGAAGGGAAAGAGGCAAAAGAATGAACAGGAGCCTCAACCTAACCCACAACATCAAACACAGAAACCGAAATACTCCTTAAGCTGGGTAAAAGAGCTATATAGCTATCTAATACCATATATTACGGAATCCGCAGCTTGCTACTGTTTTTATGATGATTCCATGGAAAAATGGATGAAAAAACAATCCCTAAATGAATGGTGGGAGCAGCATTGGCCGGTACAAGCATTTCAGAAGTTTCACCAGCCTATATTGATAGAAAATCTTCTAGCCAACAACCATTTAAATCATTACATAATCCTTGGCTATGATGAGTATATTCCTGAGATTTTATTTCGCCATATTCGACAGATGAAAAGCCTTCGCTTGATTCTGCCTAGCGAAAACCCAGACATAGAGGCATGTATAGATGATATTTACGAAGATTATGGACTTGCTACGTCCTTGCAAATAGTAAACCCGCAACAGACCTCTGATAGAGGCATTTTTAGAACAATCCGAATTGCCTGTGAAGTACCAAGCGTAATCCTTGATTTTACAGGGGAGGGCCATATATTAACAGCAGATATTGCAAAAGACAGCATATGGCTAGACTTTGACTCCAATGAAGAAAAACGCCACAGAATAGAAGACCGCAACACCGGAATCACATACTATTCCACCAGAAAACACTGGAAACAAATTTTAAATACATTACTTAAATAATATGATGTGTTGGAAGAATGTTTCCCCATCAGCATACCGCACACAGTGGAACAACGTGGAAGAATGTCTCATCAGAGACATTCTTCGGTGTGGAACTTAGAATTTCTAAGGCGCCGTGTTTTGGCGCCCTAGAAATTCTTTCCACACTTGACACTAATGCTAAAAATAGGTATAATACGGAAGTTAATTAGGGATAATAGGCGGTGCAGTAAATACTACTGCACCCTAAAAATAAAATGTATGGAAGGGTGTCCATTATGAGAGAAAAGAAGAATATTTTAACCTATGAAGGTCTAACACAGTATGAGAATGAACTTCATGAATTAAAGGTTGTAAAACGTCAAGAGGTTGCACAAAAAATCAAAGAAGCTAGAGAACAGGGTGACTTATCCGAGAATGCAGAGTATGATGCAGCAAAGGATGAGCAACGTGATGTAGAGGCAAGAATTGAAGAATTAGAAAAAATTCTTAAAAATGCTGAAGTAGTAATTGAAGAAGAAGTTGATTTGAATAAAATTAACATAGGATGTAAAGTAAGAATCTTTGATGTTGAGTTTAAAGAAGAACTAGAATATAAAATTGTTGGTTCTACAGAAGCGAATAGTATTAAAGGCAAGATATCAAACGAAAGCCCTGTAGGAAAAGCGTTAATCGGAAGTAAAGTAGGGGATACTGTTAAAGTAGAAACTCCAGCAGGAGTATACCCTTATAAAGTATTGGAAATACAGAGAAGTAACTAATGATTATGAGACTCAGATAAAAGGAGTGAACGGTAGTGGCAGAAGCACAGAACACAAATATACAGGAACAAGATATCAATCAATTGTTAAAGGTGAGAAGAGAAAAACTTGCTAATTTACAGGAAGCTGGTAAAGACCCTTTTCAGATAACAAAATATGATGTAACACATCACAGCGAAGAGATAAAGAGCAACTTTGAAACATTAGAAGGTAAAAGTGTTTCCGTTGCAGGACGTATTATGTCTAAACGTGTGATGGGTAAAGCTTCTTTCTGCAATATTCAGGATTTACCAGGCAATATTCAATCTTATGTAGCTAGAGATAGCATTGGAGAAGAGTCCTACGCAGATTTTAAAAAATATGATGTAGGTGATATTGTTGGTATAGAAGGTGAAGTGTTTAAGACAAAAACTGGTGAAGTTTCCATTCATGCATCTACGGTAACCCTTCTTTCAAAGAGTTTACAAATTTTACCTGAGAAATTTCATGGTTTGACTAACGCTGATATTCGCTATCGTCAACGTTATACAGATTTAATTATGAATAGAGATGTAAAGAACACCTTTATTAAACGTTCTAACATTATCAAATCTATCCGTAATTATTTAGATGGACAAGGCTTTATGGAAGTAGAAACACCTATGCTTGTATCTAATGCAGGTGGAGCAGCCGCTCGTCCTTTTGAGACACATTATAATGCATTAGACGAAGATGTAAAGCTTCGTATTTCTTTGGAGTTATATTTAAAGAGATTAATTGTAGGTGGTATCGAAAGAGTTTATGAAATTGGACGAGTATTCCGTAACGAAGGTTTAAGTACAAGACATAGTCCTGAATTTACAATGATGGAATTATACCAAGCTTATACAGACTATCATGGTATGATGGATTTGTCAGAGAACCTATTGCGCCATGTAGCACAAGAGGTACTAGGCACAACCACCATTCCTTACTGTGAGGAAGAAATAGATTTGGGAAAACCATTCGAAAGAATTACTATGCTTGATGCTGTGAAAAAATATACTGGCATTGATTTTACTACTATTAAAACAGAAGAAGAGGCAAAAGCTCTTGCAGACGAAAAGGGTGTTCATTATGAACCACGACACAAAAAAGGTGATATCTTGAACCTATTGTTTGAAGAGTTTGTGGAAGAACACTTAATTCAGCCTACTTTTATTATGGATCACCCAATCGAGATTTCTCCTTTAACAAAGAAGAAACCAGAGAATCCAGAATATACAGAACGCTTTGAATTATTCATTTATGGTCGTGAAATGGCGAATGCTTATTCAGAGTTAAACGATCCAATCGATCAAAGAGAACGTTTTGTAGCACAAGAGGAACTATTTGCACAAGGCGACGAGGAAGCCAACCACTTAGATGAGGACTTCCTAAATGCACTTGAAATTGGTATGCCTCCTACAGGTGGTATTGGTATCGGTATTGACCGTATGGTTATGCTATTGACCAACTCACCAGCAATCCGCGATGTTATGCTGTTTCCGACGATGAAGAGTCTGGATAAATAAAGCCAGTGTTTATACGGCTT
>CAZKGP010000115.1:0-7136 GCA_964552225.1 uncultured Acetatifactor sp. | reverse complement strand
TTTGGAATAGGAACGAATACACAGGATAAGAATGCTGGAGCAATGAAAGGAAAGCAGTTGGAAATAGCTTGCGAATGTTGGTTTACGAAAAGTGGACGAACCATACCATTACTGATTAAATTTCAGGATGAAGAAGGGGAAATTCACACAATAGATCAAATTCGTGTTAACTTTTTAGAAGAAAAGAATTATTCCGGAATTTCTTCATTAGAATACGATTGTGTGATTACCTTTAGAGAAATACAATATTCAGTAAAGTTAGTATTTTTTAAACAAGCTTGTAAATGGGTAATGAGACATTATTGACTATACGCTCCATTCAAACACGTTAACAAAACGGTGTCCTTCTATATATAAATCATGCCACTCAGGCAAACGGGCAACACGACGAAAGTGTCCGCCAATTTTTTCGCAGACACGGCGTGATGCATCGTTTGTATGAGTGTTTTAATAATCAATTTCCTTTTGTGTTTCCCATTCATCTAGCAAAATGGCATAAGATAATTCATCACCGTATTTTTGATTAGAATTTTTACTTGCAGGGCGACTTTGTATAAACAACCCTTCTCGACGCATTCCTATTTTCTCCATAACTCTGTAGGAACCATAGTTTTCGGAATCACAATGAGCTAAAATTCTGTGTAGACCAAGTTCATCAAAACCAAGCTGGAGCATTGCCTTTCCCATTTCAGTTCCATAACCTTGCTTCCAGTAATCCATATGTAATATCCAGCCTATTTCCCCCTCATCATCTGATAAGGAAAGATTGCATCCGCCAATTAATAGACCTGATTCTTTCAAAACCGCAGCATAAAGATAATCTGTACAGGGAATTTCCTCAGATTTGGAAATTGACATATCGATATAATCTTGTGTTTCTTTTTCAGTGTTAGGCCCCCACATCATGTATATTATATTTTCTGCTCTGCTTGCATAATTATGAACGGCATTAAAATCATCAGTGGTAAATTTCCGTAGTATTAATCTTTGCGTTTCCATGGTTTTCATTATATATTCTCCTAAAAATCAAAAACCTCACCTATAGATTCATGTATTACAAGATTTGCGGCATTATCGCAAGGGGTAAAGGTTTTATTGATTATGATAAGTTTATTGCCTTTGTAGTAATCAATTAGACCAGCAGCGGGATAAACAGCCAAAGAAGTGCCACCAATGATAAGGACATCGGCCTGATTGATAAAACGAATTGCTCTGTTTAGATTGTCAGAATCCAGGCCTTCTTCATATAACACAACATCAGGTTTGATAGGGCCGTTGCACTTTTCACAAAGAGGAATGTCTTTTCCTTCGCTTATATAAGATACATCATAAAAAGTTCTGCAATTTTCACAGTAATTACGAAGAACAGAGCCGTGAAGCTCGATTACATTTTTACTCCCAGCTGCTTGATGCAGACCGTCTATGTTTTGAGTAATGATAGCCTTTAATTTACCTTCTTTTTCTAGCTCAGCTAATTTTTTATGAGCATTATTGCAGGGGGCATCCAAATAGAGCATTTTATTACGATAAAACCGATAAAATTCTTTGGGATTTGAACGGTAAAAGCTGTGGCTCAATATGATTTCAGGCGGATAATCATATTCTTGATTATAAAGACCATCTACGCTTCGAAAGTCTGGAATTCCACTTTCGGTAGATACTCCGGCACCACCAAAGAAAACAATGTTATTACTTTCGTTTATAATCTTTTTGAATGAACGGATTTCTTCTGTATAATTGTTCATAAGTTCCCTTTCTACTATTTGTTTCTAGGTATAGTAATTATAAAATTTATGATATATAAAGTCAAATTTATTAAATGCTAAGAAAACCTTAAGAAATACATAGACGTTCTTCTATTGAGGCATTTCTGATTTTTTGATATAGTATTAATTAAAGGACGAAAGACATGAAAAAGAGGAAAAAAGAGCATCTTATACCGTTGGAAAAAACGAGAAAAGTTATATATTTAGAAAAAAGAGGTTTGAAAAGAGGGCGTATGTCACAAGTATCTATTTTATTCCTTGTATTGGGATTGTTATGTGCCATATATTGTTTGACTATTGGGTTGTTTTTGGGTTATGGTACAAAATTTTTCTATATATGGGGGGTAATTGGAGGGTGTCTAGTTCTTTTGGCATGCCTTATTTCTAGTAGAGCATTTATGAGTTGGATACCTAATTGGATAGTTACACTATTTGGGATTTTGGCGTCCATTGGATTAATTATATTTGTAATTGTAGAGGGCATGATAGTAAGTGGATTTGTGCAAACGGCTCCAGCAGAGGCAGATTACTGTATTGTTTTAGGAGCCCAGCTAAAGAAAAACGGGCCAAGTGAAGTCTTGCGTCGACGTTTGGATACGGCTGTTACATATTTAAAGAACAATCCATCTACAATAGCCATTGTTTCTGGTGGTCAGGGTATAGATGAACCTAAATCTGAGGCACAAGGGATGTATGAATATTTAGTAGCAGCAGGGATAGAAGAAAATCGTATTATTCAGGAAGACCAGTCTACAAAAACTTATGAAAATCTAATGTATTCAGCAGAATTTATTGATAAGGAAAAATCAAAAGTTGTTATAGTAACCAATAACTTTCATATGTTCCGCGCTGTGAAGATTGCACAAAAGGCCGGATATGCTCAAGTTTATAAATTGCCTGCAGATTCTCATGCAGGGATGTTGCTAAATAATATGTTACGTGAATTTTTTGGAGTGATTAAAGATTTTTTTGTTGGAAATTTATAAGTATGGAAATTGATTTGGGAGGAGTGGATTTTAATATGGAAATTAATGTAGGTAACATCTTAAAATTAAAAAAACAACATCCTTGTGGGAGTAAAGAATGGGAAGTTTTGCGAGTTGGAGCAGATTTCCGGTTGAAGTGTCTTGGATGTGAACATCAGATTATGATTGCACGTCGTTTATTAGAAAAAAATGTAAAAGAAATTCACGAAAAGGCTTGATAAATAGGTGTAATGATGATATCATAGTACATTGTGATATATTATATTTTTCCTTGCTCCCGGTAGGACGGGGGCCAGAGACCAAAAGGAGGTAACAAAACATGAACAAGTATGAATTAACCGTTGTTGTAAACGCAAAAATCGAAGATGATGTAAGAGCTCAAGTGATTGATAAATGTAAAGCTCTCATAGAAAGATTTGGTGGTGCTATTACAGCAGTAGATGAATGGGGTAAGAAAAGACTAGCATATGAAATCGATCATATGAAAGAAGGCTTTTACTACTTTGTTAAATTCGAAGCTCCAGGTACAGCACCAGCTGAAATCGAGAGTCGTATTCGTATTATGGAAAACGTTGTCAGATATTTATGCGTTAGACAAGACGAGGCATAATAGAAAGCGAGAATAAAATATGAATAAAGTTGTTCTTATGGGACGTTTGACAAGAGATCCAGAAGTGAGATATTCTCAAGGGGAAAGCCCTCTTGCAATTGCTAGATATACGCTTGCAGTAGATCGTAGACAGAGTAGAAACAGTAGTGATGAGCAAACCGCAGACTTTATTGGCTGTGTTGCATTTGGTCGTGCTGGTGAATTTGCTGAGAAATATTTCCGTAAGGGAACTAAAATAGCTATTTCTGGACGTATTCAAACAGGAAGCTATACTAATAAAGATGGAGTTAAAGTTTACACCACGGAAGTGATTGTAGATGAACAAGAGTTTGCAGAAAGCAAGAATGCATCCGCTGGTAATGAAGGTGGATATGCAGGTGCGAATAACAGACCGGCTCCAATGGGTACTGGGGATGGATTTATGAACATTCCAGACGGTATTGATGAAGAATTACCGTTTAACTAATTAATTTTATAGAATAGGAGGCATTGACAATGGCTTTTAATAGAACAGAGAGATCTGATTCTCCAATGAGAAGAAGAGGCGGAATGCGCAGAAGAAAGAAAGTATGTGTATTTTGTGGAAAAGATAATACAATTGATTATAAAGATACCAACAAATTAAGAAGATATGTGTCTGAAAGAGGCAAAATTCTTCCTCGTAGAATTACTGGTAACTGTGCAAAACATCAAAGAGCTTTGACAGTAGCAATTAAGAGAGCACGTCATATCGCTTTGTTGCCATATGTATGTGATTAATAATTAAAATTAACGCCGTTGCATCATTGCAATGGCGTTTTTATGTTTTAGGAAGAATTTTTTTTACTACTTTCCCTAATTTTTTACATAACATTTATTCTTTTGACAAATTAAACGGTAGCATACCGCTGTGAGATTTGGTATAATGGCAATTAGGGTAAAAGTCAAGTGAGTAGATAAGCAGCTGGGCTACATACATAGATCAGAGGCTTATCTACTTATTTGGTAAGGTGGTTATAGACAGTGGAAACACTAGTGAGGCAAAAAATATATGAAAAAACACATTAAATTAAAAGGTAGAATTAAGACGTATCTTCAGTTTACCATCTATTTAGGCATATTATTATGTGCACTATGTACGGCTATATTTATATTGGATTATAGATCGGGAATTATTATAGCTTTTTTTACAGCTTTTTATTTAGCGGTTACCTTATCCTTGTATTTTTATAATAAGCCGGTTATTATGAATGAGCTTATTAGTTTTGCGACTGAATATGGACAGATTCAACGTAAGCTTTTACGAGATTTAGATTTGCCATATGCATTGTTAGATGATGGGGGGAAGATTATATGGACAAACCTTTCCTTCGAGAATGTGGTTCATCAACCTAAGGGTTATAATAAATCTATAACCTCTTTATTTCCTACCATTACCAGGGACAGACTTCCTGATGACAGCGGTCTTGATGAAGCTCAATATGAATTAGAATATGAAGGCTGTGAATATGTTGCAAAGTTCAAAAAGATCTCCTTAAAAGAGATGGCAGAGCATAGTGATATGATGGATGCAAAGGACTATAATGGCTATTTAATTGCCCTTTACTTATTTGATGAGACTGCCTTGCATATTGCATTGCAGGAGGTTGATGATCAGAGTATTGCTGTAGGAATGATATATCTTGACAATTATGAAGAGGCTTTAGAGAGTGTTGAGGAAGTAAGACGTTCTTTATTAATTGCATTAATTGATAGAAAAGTGAACAAATACATTGCTGCATGTGATGGCATTTGTAAAAAGCTTGAAAAGGATAAATATCTAATTGTTTTGCGTAAAAAAGCCGTTGCTCAACTTCAAGAATCTCGTTTTGAGTTATTAGAAGAGGTTAAGACAGTTAATATAGGTAATGAAATGGCAGTTACAATTAGTATAGGTATTGGCTTAGATGGACTGACATATGCACAAAATTATGAATTTGCACGTAATTCTATTGATTTAGCTCTAGGACGAGGGGGCGATCAGGCAGTTATTAAAACACCAGAAAGCATTACTTATTATGGTGGAAAGAGCCAGCAGATTGAAAAGAATACTCGTGTAAAAGCACGTGTGAAGGCACATGCATTAAGAGAAATTATTACAAGCAAGGATAAGGTTCTTGTTATGGGACATCGGATGGCTGATGTGGATAGCTTTGGAGCAGCAATTGGAATCTATAGGATTGCACAGACATTAGGCCGTAAAACCCATATTGTTTTAAATGATATGACATCATCTGTTCAACCTCTAGTAGAGTTGTTTAGGAACAATCCTGAGTATGAAGAGGATTTGATATTGAATAGCCAACAGGCTATTGATGTAGCTGGAAATAATACGGTATTAGTAGTGGTTGATGTAAATAAGCCGTCTATTACAGAATGCCCCGATTTACTTAGATTTTGCAAATCGATTGTTGTATTAGACCATCATAGACAGGGTACAGAAACCATAGAAAATGCTACCTTATCGTATGTGGAGCCTTATGCATCTTCTTCTTGTGAAATGGTATCTGAGATATTACAGTATACTTATGATAATATTAAAATTCGTACTGAAGAAGCGGATTGTTTATATTCAGGGATTATGATTGATACTAATAATTTTATGACGAAAACAGGTGTTAGAACTTTTGAAGCAGCAGCCTTTTTGCGTCGTAATGGTGCTGATGTTACGAGAGTTAGAAAGCTTTTCCGTGAAGATGCATTGGAATATAAAGCCAAAGCAGATGCAGTTAGTCAAGCTGAGATTTATAAGCAATACTTTGCGATATCAACGTGTACAGCAGAGGATTTGCCTAGCCCTACAGTAATTGGCGCACAAGCGGCCAATGAGCTGTTGAATATTAAAGGAGTCAAAGCTAGCTTTGTTCTTACTGATTATCAAGGTAAGATATATATTAGCGCACGTTCTATTGATGAAGTTAACGTACAAATTATTATGGAACGCATGGGTGGCGGCGGTCATATGAATGTTGCTGCAAGCCAGCTAGAAGCCGTTGGATTAGCAGAAGCAATTGGCGTATTAAAACGTACAGTAGATTCTATGCTTGATAACGGAGAAATATAAGTCGTACATGAAAGGAAATTTGAAATATGAAGATTATATTATTAAAAGATGAGAAAAAATTAGGCAAAAAAGGTGATATGGTTGATGTAAATGATGGTTATGCAAGAAACTATATTTTACCAAAAGGAATAGGTGTGGAAGCAACATCTAAGAATATAAATGATTTGAAATTACAAAAAGCTAATGATGATAAAATAGCACAGGAGCAATTAGATGCAGCTAAGGCTTTGGCAGAAGATTTAGAATCCAAACAGATTGTGGTGAAAATTAAATCTGGTGAAGGTGGTAAAACTTTTGGTTCTGTATCAACAAAGGAAATTGCGGCAGCATGCTTAGAACAGCATAATATACAGCTAGATAAGAAAAAGATTCAATTGCCAGAAAGCTTAAAAAGTCTAGGTAGTTATGAAGTTGCCCTTAAGATACATCCTAAAGTAACAGCAAAATTAATTGTAAAAGTAACGGAAGCGTAAAGTGTGAAAATTTCACACGGCAAGGTATACAGGTGGGTACATAAATGGTAACAATGGAAGAGGCTGTATTAAAAAGAATATTACCCCATAGCATAGAGGCTGAACAATCTGTTATTGGTTCTATGATTATGGATAGAGAAGCGATAGTGGTCGCATCTGAGATTATATATGGTGATGATTTTTATAATAAACAATATGGTATGCTTTTTGAAACAATGG
>CAZKGP010000114.1:0-7153 GCA_964552225.1 uncultured Acetatifactor sp. | reverse complement strand
CTTATATCCAATGGTGCTATCTGTTATTTTACACATATTTTTCATGTTGGTATCAGTAGAATAATGAAGAGATACAGAATAGACGCCCTTGGGAAGAACTATATTACAGAAATCTACCAAATTTCCCTTTCCAGCCTCTGGATTTTCTAACCAGTATCCATTTAATTCCTCATTATAAACACCAAAATTAGCACGCATTTCATTTAAACCGTATTCATATACCTTATTTTTACCAAATAGACCTATTATACCAATCAATAAAATAAAAATTTCTATTATTATAAGGATACGAAAGCTTTTAAGTTTATATATATTCAACGACTTTATAATTTCACGAATTTTCATAAATAATCCTTTCAAGAAAAGTTTAAATTATTTTGCAATCTGCTAATTATAGCATTTTATCATATTTCATTCAATACAAGCCATCAATGATTTCTCTTAACATTATTAGCTTTGTTTGTTATAATGAACTAGTAAATTTAGATAATCAGAAAGGTATAATATATTCATGATACAATTAAAAGACAAAAAACTTTTTCTATTTGATATCGATGGAACAATCGCAGTAGGCGATACACTTTACGAAGGAAGCAGGGAGCTAATTAGCCATATCCAATCCATAGGAGGAAGCTCTTATTATATTACGAATAATTCTACAAAAAGTGGTAACGATTACGTGGACAAATTTAAAACTTGCTTTGAAATAGAATCCACAGAGAATCAGTTTGTAACCTCTGGTTTTATGACCATTCACTTTTTATTAGAACATTATAAAACCAAGAAAATCTTTGTATTGGGAACTGCTTCTTTTGTGAGCGAGCTACGCAAAAACAACCTAACCGTAACGGAAACTTTTGAATCCGATATTGCTTGTGTGGTAGTTGCTTATGATAGTGAATTAAATTATGCAAAATTAATTCAAGTATGCAAGGTTTTATCCACTATGGATGTTCCTTTTTATGGTACCAACCCAGATTTATGCTGTCCTATTGATTTTGGATTTATACCCGATTGTGGTGCTATATGCGATATGATTACCTCTTCCACTGGTAAAAAACCAATTTATCTTGGAAAACCAAGTGCAGAAGTAGCAAATCATTGCATCAAAGAATCTGGTTTTACTCCTGAAGAAACACTGGTAATTGGAGATAGACTTTATACTGACATTGCATGCGGAATTAACGCAGGCGTAGATACTTGTGTGGTATATACTGGTGAAGCTACACCAGAAGAAGTTGCACGAACAGAATATATCCCAACCTATACATTTGCCAATATAAAAGAACTGCTAGATGCCATTATAAAATAAGGCACTAGCAGTTCCCCGCGAGATTCTGCAAAGCAGAATCTTTTTTATATCATACATTATAATGCTTTCTTAATAATTCCCAATCCAATAGGATGAGGACCTGTATGTACCCCTATAGTAGCTCCAATCTGATAGATAGGAAGCTGAATGGTGCCCCATTTATCGTCTATTACTTCTAATACACGATCTCTATATTGGCAGGCTTCTTCATAATCATACCCATATCCTATTCCTATACTATACTCATTAATATCGGCTTTTTCCTCTTCCAGAAAATTACACAACAAATCAATGGTCTTCTCTATGGTTTTCTTACGGCTTCTTCCAATTCCAGAAGGAAAAATCTCACCTTGCATTAAGGTTATAATTGGTCGAATACCTAATACACTTCCTGCAACTGCAGAAACCTTACCAATACGACCACCATGCAACAAATGTTCCATTCCCCCTACTGTAAAAAAGATACGTCCTGTACTCTTTATCTCTTCCAAAATCTTGATTGTTTCTTGATAACCTATTCCATTATCTCTTAAATTCACTGCTTCTAAAACAAAAAGGCCTTGTAATACAGTATTCACTGTAGCATCAATTATGGTAATCTCAGCTTCTGGATGGTCCTCTAAAAGGATGTCTTTGGCACTCACTGCAGACTGCATGGAGCCACTTAATTTGGTTGAAATACAAATACAGATAATTGGTTTCCCTTGCTTCACTACAGGAAGAAATGCATCTATATAGTCTTGAGTAGAAGGCAAAGAAGACACGGGGAACTCTTTCGGACTATCTACCATCTTCTGATAAAAATCTCGTATACTTATCTCTTCTATTTCTTTAAAATAATGTTCTTTATCATAAGATACATAAAAAGGAACTACAGTAACATTTTTCTCTTTTACTAGTTCTGCCGGTAAATCACAAGAACCGTCACTAAAAATATGATACAACTCACTCATCTTAATCTCAAACCTTTCCTATTTATTCTTATAGCCCCTCAAAAATGTCGCTCTAATATAGGATATGTTACCATTAATATTACAATAAATCAATGCTTTTATTCAACTCACTCTACATGATGTCATTACCTTTTCTTTGTTTTGTAGTTCCCATAACCACATGTGTTTTTGTTATTTAAATCAATTCCAGTCGGACAAACTTTTTCTTACCGATTTTAAGTACATCCCCCGTTTGAATCAACTCATCTAATGCAGTTACCTTTTCTCCATTTCTCTGAATACCCCCCTGAGTTATTAAGCGACGCAATTGACTTCCGCTTTCAATCATTTTCTGCTCTACTAAAGGTCGTATGACATCATAAAGGTTACCCTTATCCATTACAATTTGCATGGTTTCTATCTCTTCTGGGATGGATTTTTGTGAAAATGCCTGTTCATAAAAAGTCTCTGCCAAAACAGCCTCTTCCTCTGTGTGGTATAACCTTGTAATGGTTCTTGCCAAAATCATTTTTATATCTCTGGGATTACAGCCATCTGCAAGCTGTTCCTTAATTACATCCAAGTCGTCGGGTAGGATATCCGTAGTTAATTCAAAGTACTTTTGAATCAAAGCATCAGGTACTTCCATTACTTTTTTGAACATTACTTGAGCACTTTCCTGTACACCAATGTAATTCCCAAGGCTTTTGCTCATCTTATCCACTCCATCCAGCCCTTCCAAAATAGGCATAAACATTGCTACTTGTGGTTCCATTTTACAATCCTTTTGTAAGCTTCTTCCCATTAAAATATTAAAGGTTTGATCCGTACCACCAAGCTCAATATCGGATTCTAGCACTACAGAATCATATGCTTGCATAAGTGGGTAGAAAAATTCATGTAGTCCAATGGGAGTATTCTGTGTATATCTAGTCTTAAAATCATCACGTTCCATCATTCTTGCAACTGTAGTTGTTGCTGCCAGACGCAATACTTCTTCAAGGGTTAATAATTCCAACCACTCTCCATTAAACCTTACCTCAGTTTTATCTTCATCTAATACACGGAAAATTTGTTCCTTATAAGTCTGGGCATTTATCAATACTTCTCTATCTGTTAAAGCTTTACGGCCTTTTGATTTACCTGAAGGGTCTCCAATACGTCCCGTAAAGTCTCCAATAATAATCACAGCGCGATGCCCCAAATCCTGCATTTGCTTAATCTTACGTAACACTACAGCATGTCCTAAATGTATATCAGGAGCACTGGGGTCTAGTCCCAATTTGATAGTCATAGGAGTACCTGTACAAATAGATTGAGTAACTTTTGCTTTTAAGTCCTCTTCGCTTATAATTTGAGCTACTCCCTTAAGGATAATGCGCATTTGGCGCTTTACTTCCTTTGCCACTTCCAGTTTATTTGTTACATCAATTCCATTTAATGTTTTCATTTCTTTTTTTTCTTTCATCTTAATTACCTCACTTTTATTTTATAAACACTGATATTTTGTATAAGTATGCGCATACTCGGGTAGCGTTTTTTATCTAAGAAGTACTTTTTGCAATAAAAAAACTCCCATCCTTCTTCAAAAGGACGAGAGAAAATCTCGTGTTACCACCCAATGTTTATAAACAGCTCACACTGTTTACCTTTTCGAGTACGACTATTCAGCTTATACTCTAGCACGTTAACGGATGCAGGAACCGTCGCAGCCTACTATTCCTTTATTCTAAAAAAAGGAAATTTGGTGCGAAGCTCAAAGATGTATTCACACAAAGCTTTTCATGCGCCTCTCATCAACCGGCTACTTTCTGTATGATTCACTCGATGTTACTTGTTCTTATCATTGCTTTTCTAAATCAAATCATTTGAATATTTAATTATTGCTCATTATAGGACGTTATTATAGGTATGTCAAGAGAATCTTCAAACTTATTTATTTTTTCTCTAATTAAATTTGGGATTTTGTCTATTTCTTCAAACGGTAGTAAAAACGAAAAATCTCTTACATAATTTCTATATTTAATATCCTTTAAATGATAATTATTATAGATTGCATAGTCTCCTTTGCCTTCTATAGTAAGCATTCCACACTTTGAATTATAATGAACTGCTGCTATTTCTTTTGTTTCAATCGTATAGACAGCATAATTTGATGTTGTATGTATGTCAGATGTTTCATGTATGCCGACATAGTTAAGTGTTGTTTCTACATAATCGAAAGCTAGTACAATTCCTTCATCGGATATTGTTAAGGTTTCTCTTTCCATTTTCACAAACTCATTGTTCCTCTTAACCTTTTGCAATACTGAAAGTCCAATACCAAAAGGTATACAACCAAGTAAAAGCCCAATCATTATTAAAAAAGCTATGGAAAGTGCTGCTTCTTCAATGGGCAAAGAAATAAATTCTTCAACATAATTAGTTATACAATACCACGAGTAAACAGCAATTACGATAGTAAAAAAAATAAAAATTATGATTCGTTTCTTCTTGTATTCTGCGTTTTGAGCAAAGTACTTTCTTAATAACCTCTTTTTTAATATATTAATTGAGAAAAATTTCATAAACAACAATCCTTTCTACTTCGACGATTAAATAGAATATCCAACGCCCCCTACTAGCTCTACTAAATTATGTTATGTCTTTAGTTTTTCCTTCTAATCCTAACACGGCATGATAAAATGGTCAATTAAACTTATACAAACAAAAAAGAAGACGACTTTCTAAAATCCCCCTTAGAAATTCGTCTTCTTTTTGTTATAAAGCATTATAAAATGCAGCGGTATAAATGATATACATTCTTCCAAAAAATACAATCCAATTGAGATTCAGTGAAACCTCCCTGTTTTAAACCTTCCCTTAGTCGTTCCATAGCATGAGCACCTGGTAGCTCTTGGTTGGTTTCAATTCCGTCAAAATCGCTTCCTAGTCCAACGCATTCTATCCCACCTATATTTACAATATGTTTGGCATGAGCTACAACATCTGCGATGGTTCCTGGATTGTTTTGCCCTGCTGCCTTTTGTGTTAGAAAGTCAGCACAAAAATTAAGTCCTACAACACCACCTCTTTCCGCCAAACAGCGAATCATATGGTCTGTCATATTTCTCACACAAGGGCATACTGTTCTTGCATTTGAGTGACTGGCAACAAATGGCTTATCCGTGTAGTTTAGGACATCATAAAATCCAGCATCAGATAAGTGGGAAACATCTATAATAATTCCCAGTTGTTCCATCTCTCTTACAAAATCTATCCCCCTTGGCGTTAATCCATTTATTGTATCTGGAGTATTTAGATATGTTTTTAAAGTTTCATCTACTTGCTTTTGCTTCATGGCATATAGCGAGGGGTTAAGCATACTATTTTTTAATTCCGCATTCATGGCCCATGCTTTTTTACCTATTTTATTATCAAAATTAGGATATCCTAGCTCATTGGGGTAATTCCATGTTAGCGTAATCATACGCACCCCTTTGTCATAAAGGATTTTCAATTTTTCTATATCGCCTTGGCATACAGCACCCTCTTCCACTGTCAACAAGGACGATATTTTGTTTTGTTGCTCGTTCAGAGAAATATCTTCAAACCGTTTTACTGGAGCAATCAAATCACTATTTTCATTCATCTCATCTTCATAGAATTTAATGAGATTCAGGACCTCAAGCCAAGGGTCCTCCTGTGCGTTCAAATTCACAAACAAGGCAAAATTTTGAAGCAGATATTTACCATTTTCCATACGCATTAAATCGATATGACCATCGTTTTCTCTTAGACTATGTTCCCTGCCTTCTCTTTTCATCTTTAGAAGTTCAGATATGGTGTCACAATGCATATCAATTATTTTCATTTATTAAAATTCTCCTTTTTTAAAACCTTCAAGTACTACCCCATGTTGCTTCAAGAAATCCTTCCATATATAAATATGCTGAGCCCTTAAATGTACGCCATCAAAAGTATATGTGGGGTCCATACCACCCGTTTCATCCACAATTAGGGGATTCACGTCAAGATAATAAATATCTACATAATTAGCCAGCTTTTCAATTTCAATATTCCGCTCTTCAATGGCCACATTATTAATGTAATCACCTTCATCTGAACGTTTTGTGGTCACTCTGATTATTCCTTGTAGATAAATAATAGCATCAGGCTGAAGCTCCCGTATGCGTTCTATGGACTCTTTATATTTTTCCATAAAGGTTTCCACTGTGCCAGTTCCCATTTCATTAATGCCTATCATTAAGTATACTTTAGCAAATTGGCGCTGAGACAGCGCTTCTTCTACCGTAATCTTACCTTCTGGAGTTTGCACAATGGGAGATTCAAATAATTTGTAAATAGTGAGCCCTGTGGAGGCATAAAAAGTAGATGTCTCTTCCAGTCCACCATATTCAAATAATCCCATGGTTCTTGAATCTCCAATAAAAACAGCATCTGAAAAATAATCGTCCGCCACCGCTTCATAAACAACATCTTCTGGATTTCTATAGTCCAAAGGCAGTTGTTCCACAACTATTGTAGGTTCTATCACTATTGAAGATTCCAACTCCTGTTGCACTGCATCGCCGCTAGATATATTTGTGGCGATAGCTTCTATTTCGCCAGAGGAAATACTATTTTCTTCCTCTGGCTCTATTATATTTTTCCCTATAAAAAATTCCTTTACTTTATCAAATTGCTTTTCCACATAATCCGCGTTGGTTAAGAGTGTGTAATGATACAACCCAAATGCAACACCAAACACCAACAGGATACATATATATGACCATTTCCTTATTTGCTTCAAAGTACTATCACCTCATCAAGGTTCTCCTAAAATGGTTCCACTAAAATTGAAAATACATAAACGTATTATTACCCTCTTGGTAAATTCTCCAAATGCAGAACCAAAATAATGCTCCCA
>CAZKGP010000113.1:0-7184 GCA_964552225.1 uncultured Acetatifactor sp. | reverse complement strand
AGAGGGAGCTTGCTCACTCTTGGCGAACGGCGAATTATGATTGTAAGCTCTGCTTACAATATAATAGGCGAAAGTGAGCCAAACGACAAATGACAAACGGGAGACTATACAGAATGGAGAAAAGGGGAAAAGAATATCTTGAAATAATATGCACCATATATTCCATTGCGGTATTAGGAATACTTCCTCTTTTTATGAGAGAGGGATATTGGCAGATTGGTGATGCAAAATATTTCTTTTATAGGAATATATCTATTGTATGTTTTTGCCTTACTGTATTAGTGGGCGTTATTATAGCAATACCAAATATCTCTAAAAGGAAATTACCAGTATTATCATCTATTGATATTTTTATGTTGGCTTATGGTGTATTCAATCTTATTTCCTTTTTGAAGAGTGAATATCCTACAACAGCTTGGCAGGGGTATGAACAATGGTATATGGGAACTTTTTCACAGTTGCTTTTTATCTTTTCTTATTTTATTATATCTAGAGTATATAAAAATGATAAAATCAGCATAAAATGTGGACAAATAGCATTATTTATTGTAGCATTATTGGGTATTTTGAATCGTTTAGCTATTGATCCACTTAGACTATTTACAGAGTGGACACATGGCGATTGGGAATACACTCATATGCTTTCTACTATCGGCAATGCCAATTGGCTTTGTGGGTATTTAAGTGTTAGTATTCCATTTGTTCTGATTGGTTATTTGGTGGCAGATAAAAGAGGGCAAAAGATATTTCTTTTTGTTGCGTCAATTCTAAGTTTTGTGTTACTTTGTATACAGGGTAGTGACAGTGGACTGGCCATTGGGGTAATGTGTCTTATAATATTAGGCTATATGTCTCTGCAACAAAAAGATTTTTATGTAAGAATATTAAAATTTCTCATAGGAATTTGTGTGGCTTTTCCTATAATGAGATGTTTTATAGATATTATGAATAGTTGGGGAACCTTTCCTGCTAATGGATGGGAGAAGGTGTTATTAAAGTGGTGGGGATTTATTCCTCTAGCCATTATATTACTGATAATTTATAAGTTTACTAAAAACAAAAAATTTATGTTACCAATAATAAATACAAAAAGAATAGCAATTATTGCAAGTGTATTATCTGTCTTAGTTATTATAGGTGGAATTGCCTGGCTGACGTTAGGATTTGAATTAGATAATTCATGGGCAAGCGGAAGAGGCGGTCTTTGGAAACTAGCAGTAAAAAGTTTTTGGGAAGGTGATTTGTTTCAAAAAATTTTTGGCGTGGGTCCAGACTGCTACGGTTTACATATTTATAGTCATTTGCCTGTAAGTAATTACTTCGTGCAACAAGGGCATTGGGAAAATGCTTTTTTTACAAATGCACATAATGAATGGCTGAATCAGTTGGTGAATACAGGAATTTTTGGTGTAATAAGTTATGGTGGTATTTTTGCTTCTTCGCTTCTAAGATTTGGAAAAAGAAGTAATAAAGATTCGTTTTATTATGTGGGTATTATGGCAATTCTTTTATATGGATTGAATTCCTTAGTAAGTTTTCAACAGGTTCTGAACGCCCCCATATTGTTCCTACTATTGGGAATGTGTGAAAGCAGAGCCCGTAATATAAATTAATAAACAAGGAGATAGTTTAGCAAGTATGGGAAATGACAAAAAAGATTATAACGAATACGGTAATGAGTATAGTGATGATGAACTCTGGGATGAAGAATTTGTGATAGAAAACTTAGAAGATATGAAAGAACCACAGCATATTAACAAAAACCACCCTTCTGCTACAGAAAAAGTAAAAAAAATAAATGTTTTGGCTTATGCAATAGTGGGTATAGGCGTGTTATGTTTGGTTGCAGGTGGTGGGATACTGATAAGTAATAAGGTGGAAGCTCAAAAAAATCAAAAACAAATGGACGCTTTACGTGAACAAGTGGAAATATTTGAAGAACTTGAAAAGCCTCAAGAAGAGTCGCTTGTCAAAGAAGAAACTGTGGAAAATATACCATCTACCCAAGAAGAACCATCAGAACCCCAAGAGGTGACGTTAGTAAAGAACCCTTATGCTTCGTCTTTCCTTCAGAACGAAGATATGGCGGCGTGGATTAAAATAGAGGATACTAAAATTGATTATCCAGTTATGCAAACTATGGAAGATGAAAACTACTATTTATATCGTGGATTTGAGAAAGAAGATAATAGAAACGGGTGCTTAATATTGGATACTGATAGTGTAATATCAGAACCATTAAGTACCAATCAAATAATCCATGGACATAATATGAAGAGTGGTGAAATGTTTGCTGGATTAAAAAATTATGAAGATCAAAAATATGCAGAGGAACATAAGTACATTAAATTCTTTACAAAAGAATGTGAACGTAATTATGAAGTCATAGCAGTTTTTAGAACTCAGGTGTATAAAAAAACTGATGATATTTTTAAGTTCTATAAATTTTTTCAAGCAGACACGCAAGAAGAGTTTGATGATTGGTATAAAAATATTACAGAATTATCAGAATATGAAACCGATTTAACGGCTGAGTTTGGAGACCGTTTTATCACCTTGTCTACTTGCGTATACCATGTTGAGAATGGCCGCTTGGTAGTAGTGGGTAAAGAAATAGAACCAGGTGATTATTATGAGGAAATACAATAGTAGGAGAAAGCATATACAATGAAATGGGTTAAGATTAGAATTAAGACAATTACTGATGCAGAAGATATTATTATAAGTACACTCTATGATGTAGGATTAGAGGGCGCTCAAATTGAAGATAAAGTTCCCCTTACGCCTTTGGAAAAGGAGCAAATGTTTGTTGATATTTTGCCCGAGGGACCAGAAGATGATGGCATTGCTTTCTTAAATTTTTTTGTGGAAAAAGAAGAAAGTGGAACACTTATCATAAATGAACAGCCAATTGTATTGGAAGAACTTCTGAAAGAAATAGAAAATGAACTGGAAGAACTGAAGCAATTTATGGATATCGGTGATGGTACCATAACGATTAGTGAGACAGAAGATATTGATTGGATTAATAATTGGAGACAGTATTTTCATCAGTTCTATATCGATGATATCTTAGTGGTTCCATCATGGGAGGATATTAAAGTAGAGGATTCTGAAAGAATGATTCTGCACATTGATCCAGGAACAGCTTTTGGTACTGGTATGCACGAGACAACTCAGTTATGTATTAGACAATTGCGTAAATTTATTACTCCTGATACTATGCTGCTAGATGTAGGAACGGGTAGTGGAATCCTTGCTATTTTGTCATTGATGTTTGGTGCAAAACATGCAGTGGGAACAGATTTGGACCCTTGTGCCATAGATGCAGTTGCACAAAATTGTGAGTCTAATCATATTTCCGACGAAGACTTTGAACTTATGATTGGAAATATTATTACAGATAAGGATGTTCAGAATAAGATTGGATATAATAGTTATGATATTGTAGTAGCAAATATTTTAGCAGATGTATTAGTTCCATTAACACCTGTGATTGTGAATCATCTCAAAAAAGGTGGAATTTATATCACATCCGGTATTATTGATGATAAAGAACAAACAGTAGTAGATGCTGTGAAGGCGTCTGGTTTAGAGGTGCTTGAGGTAACTTATCAAGGCGAGTGGGTAAGCGTAACTGCACGTAAAAATTAATAAAAACAAGATATAAATAAGGCATTAATACTGGGAGTAAGTATGAATCAATTTTTTGTAGAATCAAGTCAGATAAATGATAAAAATATTATAATTTTAGGGAACGATGTAAACCACATTAAAAATGTTCTTCGCATGAAAGTCGGTGAAGAACTTGCTGTAAGCAATGGCGTGGATGGTAAAGAATATAGATGTGAAATTACTGCCTTTGAAGAGGAGCGTATTTTATGTAAGCTTCTCTTTATTAAAGAAAATGATATAGAATTACCTGCAAAAGTGTATTTGTTTCAAGGACTTCCTAAGTCTGACAAAATGGAATTGATTGTACAGAAGGCAGTTGAACTAGGTGTATATGAAATTATTCCAATGTCTACAAAACGTTGCGTTGTAAAATTAGACGATAAAAAGGCGAAGAGTAAAATTTTGCGTTGGCAAGGCATTGCAGAGGCAGCGGCAAAACAGAGCAAACGTCGGATTGTTCCGAAAGTATCTAATGTTATGACATTTGGAGAAGCAATCCAATATGTATCATCTATGGACGTAAAGATAATACCCTATGAGCTTTCAGAAGGAATGGATAAAACAAAAGAAATAATAGATAATATTCATAAAGAACAAAGCATTGCTATTTTTATTGGACCAGAAGGTGGTTTTGAAGAGGAAGAGATTCAGAAGGCAAAAGCTGGTGGAATAGAACCAATTACTCTTGGCAAGCGTATCCTGCGAACGGAAACAGCTGGTTTTACAGTGCTATCATGGATTATGTATCAATTGGAAATAGAAACAATCCCAAATTCCGTGAATTAGCATATAATACCATATGATAAATAAACGAATGCGGATAAGCATTTGCTTGAAAGAGGAGAATATTAAGATGCAAGTATATTTGGATAATTCTGCAACGACTAGAGTGTTTCCAGAAGTGGCAGAGCTGATGACTAAAATTATGTGCGAAGATTATGGCAATCCTTCTAGCATGCATACAAAAGGCATGCAAGCAGAACAGTATCTGCGATATGCCAAGGAGACTCTTGCACGTCTTCTGAAAGTGAATGAGAAAGAAATTATATTCACTTCAGGAGGAACGGAATCTAATAATATGGCCTTGATAGGTTGTGCACTGGCTAATAGTAGAAGGGGCAATCATCTGATTACTACTAAGATTGAGCATCCTGCCGTTATAAAAACAATGCAACACTTGGAAACTCGGGGATTTCGCGTAACCTATTTACCTGTGGATCGTAGCGGTGTTGTTAGGATAGAAGATTTGAAGCGTGCTATGAGAATGGACACCATATTGGTATCTATTATGCATACTAATAATGAAATTGGTTCTCTTCAACCCATTGTTGAGGCAGGAGCGGTAATTAAACGGATGAATCCAAATACACTATTCCATGTGGATGCGGTTCAAGGATTTGGGAAGAGTGAAATTCACCCTAAGAAAATGAATGTTGATTTACTTTCTGTTAGCGCACATAAGATACATGGACCTAAAGGTGTTGGGCTTTTATATAAAGGTGAAAAAGTTAAAATGCAACCCATTATTTTTGGTGGTGGACAACAACAAAATCTACGCTCAGGTACAGAAAATGTTCCAGGAAGTGCAGGTTTGGCAAAAGCGGCAGAACTAATGTATTCTAAAATGGTTGATGAAGTGGCTTCCTTATATGAGCTTAAAAAAATATTTATTACAGGAATGATGAATATTGAAGGTGCACAAATTAATGGCTTGCGAGATGGTGATGATATAGGTGAAAGTACTGCACCTCATGTAGTCAGTGTATCGATCCCTGGAATTAGAAGTGAGGTTATGCTACATGCCTTAGAGGATAAAGGAATTTATGTTTCGGCAGGTAGTGCGTGCTCAGCTCGAAAACCTCAGCCATCAGAGACCTTAAAAGCAATTGGAATACAAAAGGAAATGCTAGAATCGACGATACGTTTTAGCTTTTCTGTATATACCACCGTTGAAGAAATATACTATACATTAGATACAATGTATGATATGATTCCAATGTTGCGTAAATATACTCGTAGATAAAATAAGGAAAGAGTGAAAGAATGTTTACAGCTTTTTTGATTAAATATGCCGAAATTGGCATAAAAGGAAAAAATAGATATTTATTTGAAGATGCTCTGGTGCATCAAATAAAATATGCATTAAAAAAATGTGAAGGACAATTTTTGATACACAAAACACAAGGTCGTATCTATATTGATGCACAGACTGAGTTTGATTTTGATGAAACGGTAGAACGTTTGCAAACTGTTTTTGGGATATCAGGTATATGTCCTGTAGTATATGTGGAAGATGAAGGATTTGACAAACTTTGTGATATAATAACTCAGTATGTTAAAGATGTTCATCCAGAGGGTAATCAGAGCTTTAAAGTGAATGCAAGACGCGCTCGCAAAAATTATCCTATGAATTCTCTTGAAATTAATTGCGCTATAGGAGAAGCTGTTTTAAATGCATTTCCTGAGATGCATGTTGATGTGCATAATCCAGATATTATGCTTCATGTTGAAGTGCGTGAAAAAATATATATTTATTCAACCATTATTCCGGGACCGGGAGGTATGCCAGTGGGAACTGGTGGTAAGGCAATGTTGCTTTTGTCGGGAGGTATAGACTCTCCCGTTGCCGGTTATATGGTAGCAAAACGTGGTGTTAAGATAGACGCTGTTTATTTTCATGCGCCTCCTTATACAAGTGAACGTGCGAAACAAAAAGTAGTAGATTTGGCAAGATTGGTTTCTAAATATACAGGGCCTATTCATTTACATGTCATTAATTTTACAGATATTCAACTTTATATTTATGAAAAATGTCCTCATGAAGAGCTTACTATTATTATGCGCCGATATATGATGAGAATTGCAGAACATATTGCAAAAGAAAACGACTGCCTTGGATTGATTACTGGAGAAAGTATTGGACAAGTAGCGTCACAAACTTTAGGCTCTCTTGTGTCTACAAATGAAGTTTGCGAGCTTCCTGTTTTGCGTCCTTTGGTTGCATTTGATAAGCAAGATATTGTGGAGATAGCGGAAAAGATTAATACTTATGAGACATCCATACTCCCTTTTGAAGATTGTTGTACTATATTTGTGGCAAAACATCCTGTTACAAAACCAAACGTAAATATAATCAGACGACATGAACGAAATCTAGAAGAAAAGATAGACGAGCTTGTGAAGACAGCACTAGAGACGGATGAAGTTATTATTGTACAAGAATAGCGCGAAGAGATAGTAAAATAGAAAAAAAGAATGTTCAGGCGATTGCCTTGAACATTCTGTTTCGTAATTATTATAACATTCTTAAGTAACTAGTAATTAGATTAAGTATGGTCTAAGAACTTCTAAAACTTCATCTGAATTACCTTCAGCATGAATATTTAAGTCGATAGGTTTTGAAAGATCCAAACTAAAAATACCCATGATAGACTTTGCGTCAATCACATATCTCCCTGATACCAAGTCAAAGTCATAATCAAATTTTGTAATATCATTAACAAAGGATT
>CAZKGP010000112.1:0-7269 GCA_964552225.1 uncultured Acetatifactor sp. | reverse complement strand
GCAAATGTAGTTAAGGAATTAAAGGATACTCTGATTGGTGGAAGGCTTTATAAAATAGCACAGCCCGAATCCGATGAGCTTCTTATAACTATAAAAACAACTACAGGACAAAAAAGATTATTTCTGTCAGCGGATGCTTCGCTTCCACTGATTTATTTAACAGACTCTAATAAAATAAGTCCCATGACCGCACCAAATTTCTGTATGCTTCTACGTAAGCATATACAAAATGGTCGTATTACAGATATTTACCAGCCGGGACTGGAACGAATTATTACAATTGAGATAGAACACTTAGACGAAATGGGTGACTTATGCACCAAGAAGCTTATTATAGAAGTAATGGGCAAACACAGCAATATTATTTTTAGTACTTATGATGATGTAATTATTGACAGCATTAAGCATGTGTCTGGACTAATCAGCAGTGTGCGCGAAGTACTTCCTGGGAAACCATATTTTATTGCAAATACGCAAGATAAAGAGGATGCTCTCACTGCTTCAAAGGAAAGCTTTATACAAGCTCTTTCCGCCAAACCTATGAGTACTTTTAAAGCGATTTACTCTAGCTATACTGGTTTTTCTCCTATTATAGCACATGAAATCTGCCATAGAAGTCAAATAGACGGGGACTTACCTACTGCAGCTTTGGACACTCACAGCTATGATTCCCTTTATCATATTTTCCAACAGCTCATAACGGATATTAAGGAGGGAACTTTTACACCTAATATTGCTTATACTGATTCTCAACCCGTGGATTTTGCAGCCATTACATTAACCATGTATTCTCAGGGTGCTGATAAACTGAAACACTTTGATTCTATTTCCCAATTATTAGAATCCTACTATGCAGAAAAAAATACCCTCACCCGCATTCGTCAAAAGTCTTCTGACCTACGGAGAATTGTGCAAACTTCACTTGAGCGTAACATCAAAAAATACGACTTACAAGTACGCCAAATGAAAGATACAGAGAAAAAAGACACCTTCCGAATCTATGGCGAATTGCTAAACACTTATGGATATCAAACAGAAGAAGGAAGCAAATCATTAGAAGCATTAAATTATTATACCAATGAAATGATAACCATCCCCCTTGATCCAACCCTATCTCCTACCGATAATGCCAAGAAATACTTTGCAAAATATAATAAAATGAAACGTACCTTTGAAGCATTATCCGAACTAACCACTCAAGTACACGATGAAATCAAACATTTGGAATCCATAAGCACCGCCTTAGATATCGCTGTACAAGAAGAAGATTTAGTGGAAATCAAAGAAGAATTAATTGAAAGCGGTTATATCAAACGAAAAGGAAATCAGAAAAAGGTTAAAATAACAAGCAAACCCTTTCACTATATCAGCAGTGATGGATATCACATGTATGTAGGCAAAAATAATTACCAAAACGAAGAGTTAACCTTCAAAGTTGCTACAGGAAATGACTGGTGGTTCCATGCAAAAGGTATTCCCGGTTCTCACGTAATCATAAAAGGGGAAGGTGAAGAAGAACTTCCTAATACCACCTTTGAAGAAGCCGGCCGACTAGCTGCCTTTTACTCAAAAGCCAAAGGACAAGATAAAGTAGAAATTGATTACATTCAGAGAAAACACGTAAAAAAAGCAAAAGGTGGCAAACCCGGATTTGTCGTTTACCATACCAATTACTCCCTTATGATTGATAGTGATATCTCTATGATACAAAGTTGTTAAACAGACATGCAACTATATGATAAGCTACGCTTACCATCAAAATTCACCACTCGCTACGAGTGAGTGTAAAAGATAAACTACTTAACAATATTCTTTTTGTGCCAATGTGTAAGAAGCAGTCATAACCATTCCAAAGAGCCCCGTTAAAAAACGTCGGCACTTGATTTCAACAAGTCGCAGACGCTGTTGAAATCTTAGTACCGCTACGTTTTTTGCCGAGCGAAAGCGCGGGCGTATGGAATGATTATGACTGCTTCGTACCATTCCACCACCTAATCTCAATTATCCTCAGAAATCTTTTTACCTACTTCAGAAGAAACGTCAATTCTGACAGTAACAGCATCCTCTTCTATCGTACCTGACTTAGGATAAAACACATATTCATCCCTTATTATTTCCATTTCTCCAGTCATATTATTAAGTTCCGAAACCACTTCACGAAATCCCATAATGTCAATATATTCTGTATTGATATTAGCTACTTCGAGATATGTTTGGATATTTTCGATATTGTGAATATAATTTTGATTATAAGTTTGAATCAGGGTTGGTTCACCATCAATATATTTATAAGTTTGATAATAATGGTCAGCCGCAGAACCACGGTCCATTCCATAAATCAACTGTTCTTCCTGATTAAAGCCAGCAAGTGATATCTTATTTAACCGTCTGTCATTTTGAAAAAGCCCTTTATCTGGTTCCCATATCCAATAAATCCACTCCACTTTATAGTTCCCATTCGTTGTATCAAATAATCTGATATCAATGTACCCGTCAAAATTCATATCCTCAAATACAAGTCCCATGTCTTCACCACCATAGATAGAAGTTTGTCCACGCCAAGATAACATAGGAATTGAAATCGTCTGAATGATTTCCTCCGTTGAACTATCAGTTATAGTTAGTGTTTGCGCGGCATAGTTATTGTTCTCTCTATTGAAGTAAGATATCAGCTCAAAAGTAAATTCTGGCAAATCCTCATGGATTTTATTGTTAATTTTAGTTGTTACATAATCCTCATCTTTTGGTTCGTTAAACTTCTTGAGCATATTTTCTGGTATCAAATTATCTCGTAAATTTATATGCCTTAATTGAACAAAGTTTTCAATAGGACTGATATCAACAATTTTATTCGATCCCAATTCCAAATAGGTGAGTTTTTCAAGCGTTTTCAAACTGTCAATGTTGCTTATATTGTTGTGAAATAGATGTAGATATTCCAATTCAGGCATATTGCTAAGGACAGATATATCATAAATACCGCACCAAGGCGCATATAGTTCTTTAAGCTTTGTCAAATTTTTCAATACTGAAATATCTATGCGTGATACTCCATTACTCCCAATACATAATTCCTCAAGATTTGTAAGATCGCTCAAAGGCGAATAATCATTTATATTATTGTCTGAACAATCAAACTTTATAAGATTGGTTAGATTACGTATAGGTTCAAGACTTGATATGTTATTTTGTCGGACATAGAGCTTTTGTAGACTTGTTAAGTTTTCAATTCCATTAAGACTGCTAATATTGCATCCAGACAAAACAATACGTTCCAAATTCAGGAACCATTTTAAATCCTCTAAAGTAGTTATATTACCAGAAACACAACCAAATTTTCCTCCATCTCCATCATCGCCTAATACAGTTATTGTGAGCACCTCTTGGGCTGTGATATCGCCTTCTGGTTTATTTAGCATTCTTCTAGTTTCCGTTTCAATTATCTCATCAGCAAAATGTATAACTGGATTGTCTGTAGCATTATTGATGGTTTGGCACCCCACAAATAATAAACATAATACAAGATATAAAAGGATTCTATAGCGCATTTTTATACCTCCAAATTGTGAAATGCCTTTGTTTTCAACCACTTATTTAAGTAGTCTTAATTTCTGCGCTACGTGGATAATCATGTGTCCTTTTGGAAGACTCTTTAATTCTTGTTTCGTCAGCCCTCTTAATGCAATCATAAGGACAAAGTAAATAAATCCACCACAAGGAATGGACACTGCTAGCGATAAGATATTTGAATTGCAAATCATATGTACGCCCTCGTACACAGCCCATACAAATCCCCCCATAATTGCGGAAGAAAGTAACGGAATCATAAATGTATGGAGAAATTCCTGACGATAATTAATTGCTTTACGAACAGCAAGCTGATTTAAGATACAAATGGTGCCTGAGTAAACAATATTGGTAATGACTAATGAATATTGCTTTAAATCTGTAAATAATAATAATAATGGTACCAAAACGGCTGTCTGTAAAACTAATGCAATCACTGCATTTATAATAGGGATATTAATCTTACCCAAGCCTTGTAGAATAGAACTGCTTAAGGTGGATAGAGAGAAAAAAATCACTGATACAGAGACTGCCATTAATAGCTTTGCTGCAATATCCAGACTCTCTGGTTGATTAAACAATAACGTTATAATTGGTTTGGCCAAAACAAAAATTCCAATGGCAGAGGGAATCGCAATTAACATAGTTGCCTTCGTAGCAATCCCTATTTTATGTTTGGCATCCTCATATTCTTCTTTTGCCATTAATTGTGTAATGGAGGGAATCATAGCCGATGCCATAGCTGATGCAAAGGCAACGGGAATATTGGCAATGATTAATACTTTTCCTGAAAAAATTCCATTTTCTGAATATGCAACAGATCGTTCTACATGTTTCACATATTGCATGATATTTAAATACAAAGTGGTATTTACAAATCCATTGGCATTATAAGCTGCTGTACTTAAAATAAATGGTGTAACTACTGCTCCAATGGTTCTAGAAATCTGTCCATAAGAATCTATGGTTTTGGTTCTATCTCGTTTGATTCTAATATGAATCATCTTTTTATTCAGAGCATAGATACTAAGCATAAATAGAAGTCCTACCAGTACACCTGCCCCAGTTCCCATGGCACTTCCGATGGCACCATACATGGCCCTTGTAGTGTTTTTGGCTGGGTCTTCCCACATTTCCAAGCTTCCCATGGTTGCTTGAATCAAAAAGTAAGCAGCACCAATGCTCACCAAAGCGTTGGCTATCTGCTCTAATATCTGGGAAAATGATGTTTGAACCATACTACTATGTGCTTGAAAATATCCTCGCAGCACACCTAATAATCCATACAAAAAGATGGTAGGCGTAAATACCTGTAATACGATAACTGCTGGTCCTTCCACTATATATTTCGCCCCAAAAAACAAGACCAAACTGGCAATGGTTCCTATCACTAATACATACCAAATGGCACATTTAAATAATCGGTGTGCATTACGATATTCACGCGCAGCCAACTTTTGAGCTATTACTTTAGACATAGCTGAGGGGATACTATAGGAAGATATGAGAAGGATCATGGAATATACCGTATGAGCGGCTTGAAAATATCCGTTACCTTCATCTTTTATAACTGCAATTAAAGGGCTCCTATACAAGAGCCCTATAATTCTGGTTATTATGCCTGCCGCAGCTAAAATACCAGCTTGCAGGACAAAATTATTTTTTGAACTAGATTTACCCATATTATTATCCTAAGTTGCCTTACCCTATCAGCCAATCATACATCTCTTGATATTTGGCAGCTGATGCTTTCCATGAAAAATCTGTCGCCATCCCTCTGTCGATTATTTTATTCCACTCGCGCTTTTTATCATAGTAAATACGCTCTGCATAACGGATGGTATTTAATAATTCATGTGCATTATAATTAGTAAAGCTAAAACCTGTACCGCTTCCTTCATATTCATTATATGGTGTAACGGTATCTTTCAGTCCACCTGTTTCACGAACAATTGGTACTGTACCGTAACGCAATGACATCAACTGACTTAAACCACATGGTTCAAATAAAGATGGCATTAAGAACACATCGCAAGCAGCATAAATTTTATGAGACAAATCGTCAGAATAAAAAATATTAGCTGAAACTTTATCACTGTATTTCCAATCAAAATGACGGAACATATTTTCATATTGTTCTTCTCCAGTTCCTAAAATTACAAACTGGATATCGTCTTGACATAGTTCATCCAAAATATAAGCAACTAAATCTAAGCCCTTCTGGTCTGTCAAGCGAGAAATGAGTCCTATCATCATCTTTTTATCGTCTTGTTTTAAATTAAGCTCTGCCTGAAGAGCACGTTTATTCTTTATCTTCTCCTTGCGGAAATTAATCGAATTGTATTGCTTTACAATAAAAGGATCTGTTTCAGGGTTAAATTCGTCATAATCGATTCCATTCACAATTCCTCTTAAGTCATTTCTACGAGCCCTTAATAAACCATCTAAGCCCTCTCCATAAAATGCGGTTTTAATTTCTTCTGCATATGTTTGGCTAACTGTAGTTATTATATCAGCAAATACAATTCCCCCCTTTAATAAATTAGCATCTTTATAAGCTTCTAATTTATCAGAAGTAAAATAGTAGGAAGGTAATCCTGTAATACTCTGTACTGCTTTTGTATCCCATTTACCTTGAAATTTCAAGTTATGAATGGTAATAATCGATTTCATATTGCGGAAGAATTCACCTTCATGAAATCTTTCTTTTAAATAAACAGGGATTAGTCCTGTCTGCCAATCGTGACAATGCACAACATCCGGTTGAAAATCCAATAAAGGCAAAGCAGATAAAACTGCTTTTGAAAAAAAGACATATTTTTCTATTTCAAATAGGGCATTTTCACCATATGGCTTAAATCCTCCGAATAGACCTTCATTATCTATAAAATAATATTGTATTCCATCAACCTTTGCACCAAGTATACCTACATATTCCCGCTTCCAATTAAAATCCAACTGAAAATGTGTGATATATTGCAACTTATCTTTTAATTCCTGCTTCATACAGGTGTATTTTGGTATAATGACTCTTACATCAAAATACTCTTTATCTATGCATTTGGGTAAAGAACCTACAACATCAGCTAACCCTCCTGTTTTAATAAAGGGAACAGCCTCTGATGCTACAAAAAGAATCTTTTTCATCCCTACTCCTCCACCATATTATTTTTACTACTAATACAACCATTTGATTTGTATTTACTACTCATACAATATATAGTATATATTATACATCAATATGCTAGGTTAGGAAAGAGCTTTTACATAAAATTAAGTGTTTTCTCTATACTGTAGTCGTATTTTATCAGCAATCAGAGCTATAAATTCTGAATTGGTAGGTTTTCCTTTTCCGGTATTAATGGTATAACCAAATAATGCATCCAAAGTCTCCATGCGTCCTCTACTCCAAGCTACTTCTATGGCATGTCGAATCGCTCTTTCCACACGACTTGTGGTTGTCTGAAATCGCTTTGCAATGGTGGGGTAAAGTAATTTTGTAATAGAGCTAATCATAATAGGATCCTGTACAGACATCATAATTGCTTCTCTTAAATACTGATATCCCTTAATATGAGCTGGTACTCCTATTTCGTGTATAATGTCCGTAACATCTTGTTCTAAGTCACGATTTTTCTGAGGTTTTGTTGTTTCTGTCTGTTGTAATTTTGTTTCTTGTCTTTTTGTAGAAGGTACTGTAAT
>CAZKGP010000111.1:3346-7274 GCA_964552225.1 uncultured Acetatifactor sp. | reverse complement strand
TAGATATGTTTATCGCTATGGTGATTATTCTGGTTTTTACTGGTTTAATGTTAACCCAATGGATTCATAAAGGGGTATTCAACCCAGTGAATGAATTGAATGTTGCAATGAAGAAGATAAAAGAAGGTAACTTTGATTATGTGCTTCAGACGGATGCCAAGGGTGAAATCGGAGATTTGTATCGTAACTATGAAGATATGAGGTTGCGACTTAAGGAATCTACAGAAGAAAATGTGCAGAATAAGAAGCAGAATAGAGAATTAGTAAGTAATATTTCCCATGATTTAAAAACGCCCATTACTGCCATTAAAGGATATGTGGAAGGTATATTGGATGGGGTAGCAGATACTCCAGAGAAAAGAGATAAGTACATTAAGACTATATACAATAAAGCCAATGATATGGACCGGTTAATTAATGAACTGACAATATACTCTGGCATAGATAATAATCGGATTCCTTATAATTTCCACCGTCTTAATGTGGCAGATTATTTTGGTGATTGTATAGAAGAAGTTGGCCTTGATTTGGAATCGAAGAATATTAAATTGGAATATTCAAATCTGTTGCATGATGATACCATTATTATTGCAGATCCAGAACAGATGAAAAAAGTTATGAACAATATTATTAGTAATAGTGTAAAATACATGGATAAACGTAAAGGTGAAATTGCCATACGTATATTGGATGAAATTGATTCTATCCGTGTGGAAATAGAGGATAACGGTAAAGGAATTCCACAGCAGGACTTACAGAAAATATTTGAAAGATTCTATAGGACGGATGCATCCCGTAACTCTGCTCAGGGTGGAAGTGGAATCGGGTTATCCATTGTAAAGAAGATTATTGAAGATCACGGTGGTTATATATGGGCTACCAGCAAAGAAGAAGATGGCACTTGCATTCACTTTGTAATCCGTAAATATAAGGAGCTTCAATCTGAATAATATAACAGTTAATAAATTATGCCTATGGCGATGAATGGAGGATACTATGAGTAAAATACTTATAATTGAGGATGAGGTAGCAATTGCGGATTTGCAAAAAGATTATTTGGAATTAAGCGATTTTGAAGTAGAAATACGTAATTCTGGAGATGAGGGATTAAAAGCAGCCTTAGAGGGTGATTTTAATTTAGTGATATTGGATTTGATGTTGCCAGGAATGGATGGATTTGAAGTATGTAAAAAAATTCGTGAAGAGAAGAATATTCCTATTCTTATGGTTTCTGCCAAAAAAGATGATATCGATAAAATCAGAGGGCTGGGGCTTGGAGCAGACGATTATATGACAAAACCATTCAGCCCAAGTGAGCTTGTAGCAAGGGTGAAAGCACATATGGCTCGTTATGAGAGACTAGTTGGCAGCAATCAGAAACCACAAAATGACATTGTTGAGATTCGTGGTATCCGCATCGATAAAACTGCCCGACGTGTTTATGTAGATGGAGAGGAAAGGATTTTTACCACAAAAGAGTTTGATTTACTTACTTTCCTTGCAGAGAATCCCAACCATGTATTTACCAAGGATGAGCTTTTCCGAGAAATTTGGGATATGGATTCTATTGGAGACATTGCAACAGTTACCGTTCATATTAAGAAAATCCGTGAGAAGATAGAAGAAGAAACTGCCAAACCACAATACATTGAAACTATTTGGGGCGTTGGTTATCGATTTAAAATCTAGTTTTTAATAAAAAATAAAAATCTCTAATCATGAATAGCTGCTAACCGAGATATAGATATAGTTTGCACTATTATGATTAGAGATTTTTTGGTATTAAATGAGTTCATTCTTTAGGTGTTCAATTATACTATCTTTTTCTATTCCCTTAAAATTATAAATATAAATGGATAATACACAAACTAGAATCGCAAGTGAGTAGACTGCAATTGGTAGAATGGGAATATATTTTACATATTCGAATAGCTGTATTTCATTAGATTTTAAAATCAACATAACAAATATAGCAGATAAAGAGGTGCCTATAATAAAAGGAACAAATGTAAAATATAGTGCTTCATAAACAAATAGCTTAAAGAAATCTTTAGGTGCAATGCCAATGGAACGAAGTACCGCAAAATCCTTTTTTCGTACCTGCATAGAATTTGTCACAGTGGAAAATGTATTGGATAATCCTATAATTGCTAAAAGCGCGGTGAGAAAATAAGTAATCAAACGAAACATAAGTTGAGAATTTTCCTGATTGGCTTTACGAGTCAGAATATCATTTATACTAAAATCCCCTAAACTATAATGCTCGGTTAACATATTTTCAATAACTTCTAATGGTTGGGCGACATTCCCATCGGTTTTTATAATAGCAGTAGTAAATAAAGAATTTATTGCCCTCTCATTACTAAAATTTAAGACAAAATTTTTATAAACTTCCATAGGCATAACGATACCTACTGTAAAAGGTGAAATATATTCTCCTATTTTGGGGTACTTGTCTGTGGAGAAACCGATTTGCAAGTTATCCTCAAAGGACTCGTCATCGCTATCTTTAATTTTCCCACTAAATTGAAGTGTTTCACCGTTTTCGATATCTAAAAGAGGAATATACTTAGGGAATCTTTTCGTGCTGTTAATAATATCTTCCTGAGTATTTACAACTATATACGTTCTATCATTAATATCATAATAGTCTTTGTAATCAGTCCCGATTTCATTACAATAGGCTACAAAGCTATCATCATCAAGTCCAATTATATTTGCTCGTAACCGATACTTGCCCTGTGACTCATAAATGGGATAATTATTGGTTTGGGCAGCTTTTTCAAAGCTGAAAACTTCATTTGTTTCCTTAGATTCTTTTTCAGCATCAACCCAAATGGAACCTGCGGTATCACTGTAAAACATAATGTTTTCAATATGCTCGATTTCCCTTAATTGTTCTTCTAATGAAGGGGCTAAGGAGTTCCCATCCATTAATCTAAAGGTAATATCTCTTATTTTCCAATATTCCGACTCTCCATAGATTTCTTTTTGCGCTTGCTCCATTCCATCAAAAAGGTTTAAAAATGATACAAGCAAAACAAAGGAAACAATCATTGATAGCAGAGAGGTAATATTAGCTTTTTTATTGGCAGCAAAGGAATTTACAGCTAATTCTCCCGTTATGCCTAAAAATCTTGATGACAATACATTCTTTTTTGATTTCTTGAGTTTTATATTTCCTGAATATTTGATAGCTTCTATGGGAAGTAATTTGTTCAGTTTCCTAATTGGTATTAAGGCAGAAAACCAAACAGTTATGAAAGCCAATACCACAGAAATAATTACAACCAGCCAACTAAATTGAAAAATAGCTAAATCATTCATAAGAGATCCGTTTAATTTGTTGGCTATCCTTATATAACAAATACTTAGCAAATGTCCTAATATAATTCCTATGGGTAAGGATACAAAGGACAAGACAAAATCCTCAAAAAGTACAGACATTTTTATTTGATTAGGCGTAGCACCTATGCTTTTAAGCATTCCCAATTGTTTTATTCGTGAATTTGTAGAAATAGAAAACGCTGCATGAATAATAAGTACAAAAAGCAAAACCACAAGAGCTGCCATAAATAAAAGTGCCCATATAAAACTGTATTGAGAAAAATTAGCAAAAATATTTTGTATAGAAAATACGGTTTTAGGGAAAATCAAATATTTGCTTAATAGAGGAGTGTTATATTTTAAGGAGTAATTCCCATATTCATTCTTTTCCATCCCTACAGACTGAGCTATTTGTGGTAAATCAGTATATATATTGCGTGGATTTTTAAACCTTAGATAAATGGTCAAATCATCCTCAGCTTCTATCGTATCAATGTCCATATAACCCATAGCGTAGTAACCGGGAGTAACTGAATTTGTTGTTGTATCTGAAATTCCTACAATTTCATATGTCCGTATGGATTCTTCAAGGAATGTTTCA
>CAZKGP010000111.1:0-3246 GCA_964552225.1 uncultured Acetatifactor sp. | reverse complement strand
TTTCAAGTCTTCGCCTTTTACTGCATCGAATAATTCTCCGTGCCAATTTCCTTCTCTTTCTTTTAACATCCTAATTTCATCCATCTGCATATTATAAACTATGCTGGAAAGAGCTGTAATCAGAGTGGTTGAAATAATAATAGAAACAATAATGGCTATTGTGGAACGCTTATTTCTTTTTATAAAATCTAGGGTGTATTCTCTTAATATCTTCATTTGGCGTTCACCTCATCAGATATAATTCTGCCGTCTTCGATTGTTATGATTCTATCTGCTTCCAAGGCTATTTTTTCATCATGGGTAATAACAATAATTGTTTGATTATACTTTTTGTTGGATATTTTCAGTAATTCAACTATTTCATCTGAGTTTTTCCGGTCTAAATTGCCAGTAGGCTCATCTGCTAAAATGATTGCAGGTCGATTGATTAAAGCTCTACCAATAGCACACCTTTGCTCTTGTCCACCTGATAATTGGTTGGGTAAATGCTTTAATCTGTCTTTTAAATCTAATGCTTTCACTATTTCATTAAAATACTCATCATTAATATCCTTGTTATCAAGAAGCAAAGGAAGCAAAATATTCTTCTGCACATTAAGAGTAGGTATTAAATTAAAAAACTGATAAATTAATCCTACTTTTCTTCTTCTGAAAATGGCAAGATTTTTCTCATCAAGTTCTGCAATATTTGTATCTTCGATAAAAATATTACCGCTTGTGGGCTTATCCACGCCTCCAAGCATATGAAGTAATGTGGATTTTCCTGAACCAGAAGCTCCTATAATTGATATAAACTCACCTTGATTTACAGATAAATTAATGCCATCTAAGGCAGTTACTTTAATATGATTCTTATCATAAACTTTTGTTAAATTCTCGCATCTTAATATTTCCATTGCTGTGCTCCTTTTTCTTTTGATAAGTTAATATTAAGAATCTAAAGTGACAATTAGGTGACATTTTATTTTTTGTAAAACTTTATTATAAATTTACCTCCGCCTGAAGGATTATTTTCTGCTTTAATGATTCCGTTTTGACTTTCTATAATAGATTTTGACAGTGCAAGACCTATACCTAGGCTATTTTTATCTGAGTTTTTCCCTTTATAAAATCTCTTAAATAAATGAGGGACATCTTCTTTATCAAATCCACTGCCATTATCATAAATAACTATTTCCACATATAAGGGATTATCATAGTATAAAATTTTGATGTTGCCGCCAGTAGGGGTATGTTCACAGCAGTTTTTTAAAATATTTAAAATGGCTTCTACAATCCAATTTCTATCCCCTATCATATTAATGTTATTAATTTCGTCCAATTCAATTATTTGATTCCTAGCGGTGGCGATTGGTTCAATTTGGTCCGTAGCTTGACATAATAAAGAATAAATATCGATATTATCCTTCTCAAATAAAATAACACCTGTATCTATTTTGGACAGCTTTAATAATGTGGCAACTAGATATTCTATTCTATCTAGTTGAAACTTTAGTTTTTCAATATATGCATTGTTTTCTTCAGAAGTAGAATCAATCAATTGAACCATTAGGGACATAGCTGCAATAGGAGTTTTTAGCTGATGGGAAATATCTGCTAAATTATCAGAAAGATTATTGCGTTCTCTTAAAGCGGATTCTTTTGTTGTTTTTAGCTCTGTAACTGTCTTATATATTTCATCTTCTAGGATAGAAAAATCATCTTCATTGGAGTAAATCCATTCAGCGTAACTAGTGTTATTTATTTTGTTTAAATAGTTAGAAAGTAAGTTGATTCTCTTTAAATTTCTTTTTCGTTGAAGAAGCATAATGAAGTGAATATCAGAAAAACACATAAAAAACAGATTATACTTATCATCATAATTTTCTGATTGGTAAAGTCTAAAAAGGCCTTATAGGTGTATCCATATTTCTCCATAAGACTAAAATCAATACTCACATTATCTCTAGAAGAATTTTCATAGGTTTCTTTTAGTGACAAGAAAACCTCTTGATTATCTAATTCAGAGTTATATGACAGTAGTGTATTTATAAAAGAAGACATGTTTTTATAATTTTCATAGGCGATTAGATTATTCATTATTATGCCTGCAGAAATACTTATTATGAAAGAAATTACAAATAAAAATAACACACGTTTTTTATAATTAATATGAGTCATTTGAATCATCCGCCCTATAACCGATACCTCTTATGGTTTTAATGATATATTTTTCTTCTTCTAGTTTTTCTCTTAATCGCTTGATTGTAACAGTTAATGTATTGTCATTTATAAAATCACCATCAATATCCCAAAGCTTTTCAAGCAATGTATTTCTAGTCAATGTTTGGTTTTTATTCTCTAAAAATATAAGTAATAATTTGTATTCACCAGAAGTTAGAGTAATAGGATTATTTTTAATGTAAGCTTGAGTTTTTAACTTATCAATGCTTATATTTCCACATTTGAGAGATTTGTCACTTGCTACATTGTGGTTGCGCCTTAATACTGCCTTAATTCTTGAGAGTAGGACAGTAAATTGAAAAGGCTTTGATCAGCACCCATATCAAGACCTTTTACTATGTTTTTCTCATCATCATGAACCGTTAGGAAAATAATAGGAACATCTGAAATTGATTTTACATAGGAACAAAAATCAAACCCGTTTCCATCGGGCAAATTCAAATCCAAAATAATTAAGTGGTAGTTTGAAGAGCCAAACATATCTTTTGCATTTTGTATGGAATCTGCAAAATTTACTATATAATTATTTTTATCAAGAAAGGATTTAATTCCAAAGGATATGGTTTCATCATCTTCTACTAATAAAATTTTGTTTTGGTGATTCATAGATAGCCCTCACTTATATGATTAATTCGATTGGTATTTTGCCTTATGATACCACAATTGATATAAATTTTGCAGATATTTATCTTGACAACAACAGAACGGTTGCATATAATTAAATTGAGCTCAATTGAACAGGGAATAATTAAATGGAAAATATAATAATAAAAAGAATATGTGCTGATGCACAAAGATAGGAGTTACTATGAATATTTATGATTTTAATTTAAAAGATGCACAAGGCAAAGAGGTTTCTCTTTCTGAATATAAGGGAAAGGTTCTTCTTATTGTAAACACAGCCACAGGCTGCGGTTTCACTCCTCAATATGAAGGACTTGAGAATTTATATAAAAAGTATCAGGCACAAGGCTTGGAAATTCTTGATTTTCCTTGTAATCAATTTGGCAATCAGGCACCTGG
>CAZKGP010000110.1:0-7304 GCA_964552225.1 uncultured Acetatifactor sp. | reverse complement strand
TGGCAGACTTAGGTATAGGGTATGAAGAAATATTAAAACATTATTATATGGGAATAGTGGTTGACTATATATATGACTAGTTAATGATATGCAGGAATAATGGTTGGATATATATGACTAGCTTTCTAATAAAAAGATAGGGCTTAGATATTACACATATGAAAGTATAAGGTGGTATCTAAGCCCTTTAATTTTTTTAAAATCAAATCAAGAAGGATCGGAAAAATATTTTTCTAGGTCGCAAGTCTCTAAGGTATTATTAACCTCTCCACCAATAAAGAGAATATACATACAAAAATATAACCAAAGCATTAAAAAAACAATTGCTGCTAAGCTTCCATATGAGTTTGCCATACTATCCATATTGTCAATATAATATGAATATAGATAAGAAAAAATCATCCATCCAGTGGCAGCAATAAGAGCCCCTGGAAGTTCAGCTGAAAGACTGCCCTTTCTGTTAGGGATAGCAACAAACAATATTAAGAAAAAGATTGCTAATATAGCTAATCCAACAACGGCCCTTAAACTAATAACAATTAAAGCAGCCTTTTCTAGCACAGGAAAAACACTTTCTATCCATAAGTATAAACGATTACCAAACACTAATATTAGTAAAGTAACAGTTATTATAACTGCAAAAACCAAAGTATATAATGTGGAATAAATTCTTAGTTTAACATAACTTCTTGTTTCTTTAATTCCATACACAACATTGAGGCCCCTTACAATTGACAAAAACCCTCTTGAAGCTGACCATAGTGCTGTAATAGCAGTAATGGACATGAGTGTAGTGGAGCTTTTAATATATGCCTCAGAAATAAATCTAATAAATATTGGACTTATGTTACTAGGAAATATCTGATTGATTATCAGTAATATGTTGCTTTGAGTAATTGGCATGTATTGGATTAATGATAATAGAAACATAATAAAAGGAAATATAGAAATTATAATAAATAATGTTGCCTGACCTGCGTAAGCGCTTACGTGATCATCTTTTAATTTTTTAGTAAAAGAGGAAAAAATATGATAGTTTTTTTTAATCATAGTCAACTCCTTGTGTCTAACTCTAGTTTTATTTGACTAAAACTGAAATAGACTTAATATCAGTAATATTAGTATATGTTTATATATTTTATTTAGTATATGGGAAAAGTGGGGAAATATCAAGTTGGTTAAAAGTATAAAATATTAAAAAGGCCAGTAAACAGTCTGTTAATTACAATATAATTACAACATCAATGGTAAATTACTTGTAATAGTCAGTCAATTGTGCTATATTTAAGGAAAGTTCTCAATCAATAACCTTGAATTGAGAGAGTCTATAAGTACAATTATTCAATTTGTACTTATAATTTCATTTAGTAAATACTTAAGAGGAAATTAATATGGGGTGAATTCTATATTGATTATTGTTACTTATGGTATCACCATAAGTTATTGCTATGGTGTTACCATAGCTTTTTTATTGTTTTAAGTTAGAAAGTATATTATATATTAATGTTTTATTTATCATTTATCTTAGAGTTAAAATGTGTTTTATTGGATAAGGAGTGTGTGTGGTGAGTAAAGAAATTCTTAAAATAAAGAATTTAGCTGTCAATTTTTATCTAGAAGATAGGGTTATCCCTGCAGTTGATGGAGTAAGCCTCTCTTTGTCTAAAGGTGAAACCTTAGGCATAGTGGGGGAGTCAGGATGTGGGAAAAGTGTCACAGCTCTATCAATCACTAGACTACTGCAAACTCCTCCTGCAAAGATTGTAAAAGGTGAGATTTGGTTCAAGGGAGAGGATCTTCTGAAAAAGAGTAATGATGAAATGAGAAAAATCCGTGGAAAAGATATCTCAATGATTTATCAGGAGCCTATGACAGCCCTGAATCCTGTTTTTACCATTGGAGATCAACTATCAGAAGTATTTATACAACATCAAAACTTATCAAAAAGTGAAGCACTTACAAGATCTATAGAAATGCTAAAATTAGTTCAAATTCCTATATCAGAGCAAATAATAAAAAAATATCCTCACCAGTTGAGTGGTGGAATGAGACAAAGAGTTATGATTGCTATGGCTCTGTCTTGCAATCCAGAGATACTTATTGCAGATGAACCTACTACAGCTCTTGATGTAACTGTTGAGGCTCAGATTTTAGATTTAATAAATGATTTAAAACAGAAATTTAATTCTGGAATAATAATAATAAGCCATGATCTAGGAGTTGTGGCTGAAATTGCTGATAATGTTGCAGTAATGTATTCAGGTAGGATTGTTGAATATGCAGATGTAGATTCTATATTCAAGACACCAAAGCATCCCTATACAAGGGGGTTGATAGATGCTATTCCCCATATAGAAAAAAAAGGACAGAGGCTAAAAGAGATAAAAGGAGTGGTTCCATTGCCAGATGAAATAAGTGAAGGTTGTAGATTTAAAACAAGGTGCGATTATGTAATAAAAAAGTGTGTCACACAAGAGCCACCTATTAAGCTGATTGATTCAAACCATGTACGTTGTTGGCACTATATAGAAGTATAAAGTTCTTTTTTAATGGTGTTTTAAACAATAGTGAAGAATTAACGGAGGTATAATGGTGGAAAAGATATTAGAAGTTAAGAACTTAAAGAAACATTTCCCATTTAAGAAAAGCTTATTAGGAAAGACAACTGCTTATGTGAAAGCTGTAGATGGAATAAATTTATACATAAATAATCGTGAGGTTCTAGGCTTAGTAGGTGAAAGTGGTTGTGGTAAATCTACCACAGGACGTACAATTATGCGTATGACAGACCCTACGGAAGGGGAAATTATATTCAAGGGCAAGGATATAACTAATTATAACAAAAAACAGCTTAGGTCTGTGCACAAAGATATGCAGTTTATTTTTCAAGATGCTTTTGCCTCTTTAAATCCTAGGAAAAAGGTAGGGGATGCTATAGAAGAGGTATTATTAGTCCATGGCATGAAAGATAGTAAACAGAGGAGCAGCAAGGTAAGTGACTTATTTCAGATGGTTGGCCTTCGAAAAAAAGATATGGATAAATATCCCCATGAATTCAGTGGTGGACAGCGACAAAGAATTGTAATTGCAAGAGCTCTCGCGGTTAATCCCAAATTAATTATATGTGATGAACCAGTATCAGCACTTGATGTATCGATTCAGGCTCAAGTTATCAATCTTATTATGGACTTGAGAAACCGTTTAGGGCTTTCATATCTGTTTATTTCCCACGATTTAAGGGTTATCCAATATGTAAGTGATCGTGTCGCAGTGATGTATCTAGGAAGAATAATGGAAATTGCACCTACTAAAGCTTTATTTGAAAATCCTGCTCATCCTTATGCGAAAGCATTATTATCAGCTGTCTTAGCTACAGAAATAGGTAAAAATAAGGAAAGGCAAGTGCTTAAAGGAGAGGTTCCAAGCCCAGTTAATCCACCTTCTGGATGTAGATTCAGAACTAGGTGTAAGTATGTAATGGATAAATGTGCTGAAATTGAACCTGATATGAAATACATAGGAGAAGATCACTACGTAAGGTGTCATTTACACTAAAAAAACTTAGTGAAGGAATGTAGGTATTTGAAAATAGATTCACTTAAATCTATTGTAACTTGAATTAAAATGAAAAACATTGAAGCTAATTAATAATACAATAATAGGAGTGATACAAATGAAAGGTAACAAATTAGTAAAATTTATGGTGACTTTATTAGTAGGCACATTTTTAGTAGCTACTCTTGTAGGTTGTCAGACAGAGTCGAGTGCAGGTGCTGAAGTGGATGAGAAGGTTTTGACTGTTGGTTATGACAGAGATGCGGAACTTTTAGATACTATAAAAACAGCCTGGTATTCTGATGCCTTAATATATATACATGATAGACTTGTAACTAGAGATTATGAATTTAGTTACAAGCCGGGCCTAGCAAAAGAGTGGGATGTGTCAGAAGATGGGCTGATATGGAATTTTTATTTAAGAGAAGATGTTAAATTCCATGATGGGAGTGATTTTACATCTGAAGATGTTAAGTGGACTTTTGATACCGTTTTAGATCCTGAAACAGGTTCACCATTTATGGGGGATTTGGCTGCTATTAAGGAAGTTGAGATTGTTAATGATTATACAGTAAAAATGATATTAAATTATCCATTCCCAAACCTTTTATTCAATCTTTCTACTACTGCCTCAGGTATACATCCTGTCAATGCTTATGAGACATATGGAGATGACTATGGTAAGAAAACTGTTATAGGTACAGGTCCTTATAAGCTTGATGAATGGATACCAGGTGATAAAACTGTTCTCGTGAAAAATGAAGAATATAATTGGGGCCCCGAGTGGATGTCAAATACAGGTCCATCATTGATTGACCAAATTGTGCTTAAGGTAATACCAGATGAATCTTCAAGGATAATGGAATTAGAGGTTGGGGGTGTTGATGTTTTAAGAAATGTTCCTGAAATTCACATTAAACAGCTTGAGGAGAATGAAGATGTGACAGTTAACCAGGAACAAGCGACAAAGCTTGGATATCTGGCATATACTACTGATAAAGAACCATTTGATGATGTGAGAATTAGAAAAGCATTAAATCATGCATTAAATAAAGAAGAAATAATACAGTTTGTTTTTAAAGGTAATGCAGAAGTTGCTCATGGTTACTTACCACCTGCCTTGTCAGATGAATATCTAGAAGAAAGTAAGGATTTGTCTTATGAATATAATCCTGAAAAGACTAAGGAACTACTATCGAATGCTGGTTATCCTAACGGTTTAGAACTAACCTTATCAGCAAGCAATGAATCTAAAAGTAGTAAACTTGCAGAAATTATTCAAAATCAACTTAAAGATGTTAATATAGATGCCAAAATTCAGTTATATGATTCAGCTAGTTATGCCGATATGCTTAAAGAAGGTAAACAAGAATTGTTTATAAATGAATATAGTTGGCCAAATGCTGATATAATTGACTGGTTTTTGCTATCAGACAGAATTCCGTACCCTAATCATTCAAAATGGAATGATGAAAAAACTGATGAAATGATAATGGATGCAGCTAGAATGGCCACTTGGGATGAGAGGGCAGAAGGATATAAAGATGTACAGAGCTATTTAATTGATCAAGCTGTATGGACACCTATTTATATTCCAATGCAGACAATAGCAGTGCGAAATGAAGTGAAAAACTTTAAATATCATCCATGGATGCTTCAATATAATGATGGATTTGATATTGAAAGAGAAGAATAGATATTTATATTTTAGCTACCAAAGAGTTTAAGGAGGGATGTGGGTGTTAAGATATATTGTTAAAAAGATAGTGATGATGATTCCGGTCTTGTTGATAATGAGTATAATTGTATTTTCAATATTCTATTTTGGGCCAGGAGATTCTGTTTCTCGAATAGCAGGACCCAATGTCACTGAGGAAGTTTACGAAAACATTAGTCGTAAATACGGTTTAGATCAGCCTTTTGCCATACAATTCTTAACCTTTATCAAAAGTGTGATTAAAGGAGATCTTGGTGTTTCTATTCTCCAGGAGAGGCCAGTAATAGATATGATTAGGGAAAGGATTCCAGTTACACTAGGTATAGGACTGATTGGTTTTATAATAACATTTATTATTTCCATCCCAGTTGGAGTTATTGCAGCGGTAAAGAAGAATACCATGATTGATTATATATCCATGACTGGCATTTTATTGGGACAATCACTTCCCACATTTTGGCTTGGTATGTTACTCTTGTATTTCTTTGCCTACAAACTTAGATGGTTTCCTATATCCGGGGATGGGAGTATAAAGCAACTTATTCTTCCTAGTATAGCTATTGGATTAACCAACGCAGCAGCAACAGCAAGAATGGTTAGGTCCAACATGTTAGAAGTATTAAGTCAAGATTATGTGAGAACAGCTAAAGGTAAGGGACTTTCAGAAAAAATAGTGGTTTTTAAACATGCTTTAAAAAATGCTATGATACCAATCATTACTATTATGGGACTAAGATTAGGTTGGATACTAGGGGGATCAGTTGCACTTGAAATTATATTTAGTATTCCTGGGTTAGGCAGATTGATGGTGGATGCAATATTATCAAGGGATTTTCCAGTTGTTATGGGCTCAATGATAGTTTTAGCCACATCAATTATTTTAGCTAATGTTGTGGCGGATGTATTGTATGTCGTTGTTGACCCACGAATTAGATATAGTTAATTTAGATAATAGAAGGTGATAAGGAATGAAACTAATTAAAAATACTGATATTGATAATGAATTACTTGGGCTATTAGTAGTAGAAGAGAAGATGGAACAAAAGAAAAGTCCAATAAAAAAATTTGCAAAAAGATTTTTCAAACATAAGGGTGCTATATTTGGAGGAATTATTATCATACTGTTCATTTTTAGTGCAATATTTGCACCCTTGTTGGCACCATATGAATATGATAAGCCTGAAGCGACGCTTATGCTTGAGGGACCAAGTAAAGAACACATATTTGGAAATGATGAGTTTGGCAGAGATATCTTTTCTAGGGTAATCCATGGATCTAGGATATCATTGTATGTAGCTGCTATTTCGGTAGTTTTTTCCCTTATTATAGGCACGGTGTTAGGTGCTCTTGCAGGGTATTATGGAGGAGCTATTGACTATTTGATTAGCTCCGTTACTGATATAGCCTATGCCTTCCCTACAACATTGCTGGCTATAGCCTTTATTGCTGTTTTAGGTCCTGGACTTAAAAGCGTTATAATAGCAATTTCTTTAGCTAGTTGGGCAGGGTATTGTAGAGTTGTCAGAGGGCAGTTTATATCTCTTAAAAATCGTGAATTTGTTGATGCAGCTCGCACATTAGGGATGAATGATGTAAGGATTATGTTTGGACATATACTGCCTAATGCACTTGCATCTGTTATTGTAATGGCAACCCTAGAGCTACCTAAAGCCATTGTAGTAGAAGCTTCTTTAAGTTTTTTAGGACTTGGAACTCAACCTCCTTTACCTAGCTGGGGAGTTATACTAGACAGCGGTAAGGGGCTTATTGGTCAAGCCCCCTGGATATCATTTTTCCCAGGTCTAATGATAATGTTGGTAGTACTGGGCTTTAATCTCTTTGGTGATGCACTTAGGGATTTACTAGATCCAAATTCATAAATAATAGGTTACTAGTAATAAGATGCAACTGGTAACCTTAAATACAAGCAAAGGTAACGATGCTCTGCTAACACACACTATACAAACTGCATAATAAGTTAGTGCTTGACAAGAATCTTTATTATGCTAAAATAAAGTCTAAGTAAAAAACT
>CAZKGP010000109.1:0-7306 GCA_964552225.1 uncultured Acetatifactor sp. | reverse complement strand
TGTTGCAAATACCTCATCTGAAATATTCTCCACATCATAACGAATGAACATACGAATGCTGTCCACTTTATCGATGCCCAAATAATTCTTCATTTCTTCCTTAAGTTCCCTTGCCTTACCTGCATAAGGTGCTTTCTTTTCTACATAGATACGTCTTACGTTTCCCATGCCGATCCTCCAAATTTTTTTTCACTTCTTAATCATGCCATTTGCATCCTTACTTTTGGCATATATCAATCATTATATATTGTTACTCTATTTCTCACAATAGCATAAAACAACAAAAAAATATATTATTTAACATTTTCTTTGTATATACTAAGCCAATTGACTTATTTATAAGAGTTCAGCCATGTTCGGTGAACGTAGAAAAATCTGGAGCGCTCTATTTACAAGAGTGTTCCAGATTTTATAGCAGTACCGTTTCATAATATTAAAATTCTTCTACTCCAAGTCCATGAATAATATAAAGTAGCTCTTGGTCTACTGCTTCTGCAGTAATCCCAGTCGTCTGAGCAGTTATTTTCATGCCTTCCAAAACAAACATAATATTTCGTGCCGCACCATGACTATCTTCACAATAAAATTCACCATTATCAACACCTGCTTCAATCAGTTTTTGAATAATAATAATTGCAGAATCAAATTGTTTCTTCATTACATTATCTTTTCTAGTAAGTTCATTTGCAAAATAATATTCATAGGTAGCCAACGAAAGTGTATTTGATTGATTTAGCAATTCCTTCTTTTGCTCTTTTAAGAATAAAAGCAAAATATCTGCTGCTGTGGCATCTTCTGTGATTGAATCTGTAAAAACATCATCTGCTTCCTCTGATTCCATTCTAAGTACATTCAAAAAGATTTCACTTGTGCTACTAAAATAAAGATATAATCCACCCCTACTGATTTCACAAGCATCTACAATGTCTTTCATGGTGACTTGCTTAAATCCTTTTTCCACAAAAACATTTCTAGCTGTTTCTACAATATATTTTTTCTTCTGTTCTGATTTTTCACCCATTATCGCCCATACCCCATCATTTACTTACAAATTATTCACATCTATAGGTTTATCCCACCACTCAATAATTGTTTTCATTTGATTTATTATTAAATAAAATATTTGCTCTTGTACACCTTGATTCCAAAGGGTGGATTTTGTCATGCCACCTAAAACATATTTAGATAAAATTGCTTTCAAATGTCCCCACTCTGTAATTGTGGCATTTTTAATTAAATTTCGTTCTTGCTCAGGTGTTTGTATATGATATCTTGAATACAGATAACGATAATTCTGATCCATCAGTTCGCTCTTAGACAATTGTTTAATTAAATTTAACAAGGTTCCATCATATACAGGAAAAGACATTGATGCCTCTTCTATATTTTGTCCTGTGTATAAAGAGGATAATGAACTGCCGGCACTTTTTTCCAACCAAGAAATATACTTAAAAAAAGGACTTACTATTTTTTTGTATTCCTCTACTTCTTTACGTCTATATTCAACTTCTCGTTCCACAATACTACCTCCATTATTAGTTAAATCCCATAAAATGACACTCATGTATTTTTATATTATCATATTTCAACAAAAAGTACAGTAGATTTTATTGCTAAAATGTAAAAATCACTAATTATTTGTAAATATATGTATTTTATTTTATTGAGTAATTTAATATTTCAATGTATAATGATAGATAATGCATAATTATATTTACCATTATAATATTAGGGAGAACAGTGGGCATATGGAATTTGAAAACAAAAAAGTGATTATACAATCAGGAGTACCTTTATCTGCACTTCATTTAATAACAAAAGGCTCTGTAAAAGTTAGCTATCCAGGGGGCGAATATACAATTGGCAAGGGAGATTGTATTGGGATTAGTGAAATTTGCTCAGAAATTCATTTTTTGGAGTATACCACCTTAGAAGATACTACCACACTAACCTATCCAATAAGTGGCGTGGATTCCTTCGGTGATTTTTTGGAACAACAGCCTGATATTGCTAAATTATTTTTAATATCTATTTTTCATCAACTTAATACAATAATGACCCATTGCGAAACGTCTGCAATGGCTTGTACTGAACTTTATCATAACGTAAAAACTGATTATGAAAGTTATTGTAAAATATGCACTCACCTTAGAGAAACACCCAAAAAACTTATGGGCATTCATGATGTAGAAACCTATTTAAGCGAAGAAACCGCTGATATGTGGCTTCATGGTTTTTATGTGGGGTTATTACGTGCATTTACTTCTGGTGATGTGAAATCTTTATTGCAGAGTCCTTCCGTTTCTTTGGGTTTTATTAGAAAAGCAAGTTTAGATTACCGTAGAGCATTTCTATCTTTAGAAGAACAGTTTAACTATCAACAAAGTTTAACTAATATTTATTTTAACGAAAGTGGAAATGATTTATTTGAATATATGACTTCTCTCTATTATAAGGTGAGCCAAAGTTCAGCTGATAGCAAAAGTTTATATTCAGACATTAAACGCATGATACGTCACGTTCAAAAAACAGAACATACCTCTACTTTAATGGAAAATCGTATTAATCAGTTTTTAAGTAAAACAAAATTATCAAATGAAGCTCCTAGTCAAGATAATCAAAATAATATTAAAGTAACAGATACCTCTGCATTTTTGGGTTCCTTAAATACAATTTTAGATTTTGTACCAGAGATTAGTATTATTGACTCATTCAGAGAACATATTATATCTTTCAAATCTCTTTCAGACAAAAACGATATGGAAGAGGAGACAATTTTATTAAGGAAAAAAATACAAGGGGAATTTAATACTTTGTATGCCGCTACTTTCATAAAAACATTATCTCAAAAAGAGATTCCCATTCCAGTGCGTATGTTTTTAAATTTTGGGTATGTTGATGAAGAATTAGCTGGAATTGAAAATAGTGCCTATCTCTGTTCCCTTGTTACTACTTTGGGCAATCAAACTAGCAAAGGCGTTTATACATTTTACGAATGGTTACTTGCTATTTATCGAGGAGAAAAGGAGCCAAGTCGTAATGAGTTTGGACAAGAATTTTCAGAGTTGCATAAGGGCGAAGATGATCCAATGAAGAAAGTAATCTTTGAATTGGAAAATCTATTTCCTCTTGTTAACAAAATCACTTATGGACGACTTACCACCTATTGTCCAGTTTTATGTACAGACAATATATTAAAGGATTTACCTTCTTGTTTTGTTACAGCCTCCGATATAGGTAAGTCCATTGAGCAAATCCGTAAAATTGACTACAGTGCTTTTTATCGAGAAGCAATGGATATGAATAATTTGGATACTGTAGGTAAAGAATATTTCCATTTTGAATATTTGCCTGACGTCATTCTTATGCCTAATGTAGGAATTCGCCCTGTTATGTGGCAAGAGATACAAGGGAAACAGCGCAATACCCCTGCAAGAATGTTCTTCTCTATTTTCTATATGGAAGATTTGCACACTGGATTGATTCGCCTTACAGGTGAATATCGTTGGGATATATGTAGACGTATACAAGGAAGTCGCTGGAATGATATTAGTGACCCCTCTCTTACCAGCATGTATTTTGATTATATTCAATTTTATAAGAGGAACCATGATTTATCTAGTGAAGCAAGGGAAAAGGTCCGTACAAGCCTTCAACGAGCTAAAAATAGCTTTAAGGAAATGTTTATTCGCGATTATATAATATGGATATTATATGAAGGAAATGCTTCACCAAGATTAAACAAGGTTGCTCGAAGTGTTCTATTTCAATACTGTCCTTTTTCCAGTAGTATTTGTGATACGTTATCTACGAATCCTTTATATACGGAACCCTTACAGATATATAAATTTAAACGCGCTCAAAAACAACATCGCCTTAAAATGTTAAAGAAAAAGTTAAACAACAGTGGAGTCACTATTCCAGACTCATTGGAGAGAGAATTTCTTTTTAATGAAATGTAGTAAAGTCTCCTTATTCTACATTATTTTACATAAAAGAAATAATATTTTCATTTTTTTCAATTTAGCTCTAGACAAAAAGATAAATATGTTATATACTTTATTTGTTCGATAGAGATATCGAACTGCTAATTAGCAATTCCGGAAGAATTCCCCTTTTACACAATCGAGAAACTCGTAGGCATGCCTACGGGTTTCTCGGCTGTAAAAAACTTTTTTTAGTATATAATTCCCCTTTAAAAATGGTTCTCCTTTATTTAAGGAGAACCATACTATATTCCGGTAATTTAATTTTAATACTATCTTTTTGATTTATACATTGAGTGGTTTCCACTCCAGTCAGAAGTACTCCTCCGATATTTTTTTCATTTATTTCTTGTCCATTCAACATAATATCACTTACATCTACTTCCAATACTGTATTTCCAAGATTCCAAATAAGAATTATTTCTTGACCTTCATATTCCTTTTTAATGATACATATATTTTCATCTGATTTTTCTTCCAGACAAGTAACAGTTCCTCTTCCAATTGCAGGATAAGCATTCCGTAAATGTATTGCTTCTTTTACAAATTGGTATACACTATTACCATCTATATTCTGTTTTTCCAAAGGACCAAATTTCTTTTTTATGGTTTCCATATCCTTAGGACCACTGCACATGCCTACTGCATTATTATCTTCTGACCAAAACATAGGTGCTCTCTTATTTTCATCTCTTCCAGAACCCCTCATACCAAGTTCTTCTCCATAGTAAAGGAACACGTTTCCTGTCATCATAAGATTCATTGCCTGAGCAAGCTTTGTTTTCTCTATGCTTTCATCTCCAGAGTAGTAACCAGCACTGCGAGCCATATCATGATTGGTGTAAAATGGCGCGTCAATATAATCTGCATTTATTTTTGAAAATCGTTCATCTAAGGATGCCATTGCCTTTCCATATTGGACAGCTCCCATCCCATTTATATTGTTTAACGAGCTTGTTATAATGCCTCCTTGCTCCGCAAACGCAAAGTTAAATACACTATCTATGCCACTTTCATAATACTTTTCAAACGTATTAATATCAGTCCAAACCTCCGCTACAATATATGCATCATCCTTATATGTTTTTACAGAATCATTTAGCCAGCTTAAAATCTCAACATTGGCTGTTGTATTACCAGATACAAATTCCTTTGCTGCATCAATGCGGAATCCATCAACACCCTTATCCAGCCAAAATCGTGTAACTTCTTCAAACGCTTGTCGTACCTCTGTATTTAATAGATTCACGTCCGGCATTTCGCTCCAAAAGCTTCCTTCATAATACCATTCACTATTAGGAACGGGATAATACACTTGACTCTTTTTTTCTCTACTAAAATAATAATAATCTACATATGGACATTCTTCTAAATCTGGCTCTTCGCTTCCAATTTCACTTAAGTAATCACAAGCTGTTGTAAACCATTCATGCTTAGATGATGTGTGATTCAATACCAAGTCTATCAAAACGTGAATATCCCTCTCTTCACATTTCTCCATAAACCTGTCAAAATCCTCCATAGATCCATACTCTGAATCTATATCATAGTAATCAATTACATCATATTTATGATAGGTAGGAGATGGCATAATAGGCATTAACCATATACCATTACAACCTAGATCAGTATTCGTAGCATCATCACCATCATTTATATAATCTAGCTTCTCTGTAAGCCCCTGAAAGTCACCTACACCATCTCCATTGCTATCATAAAAGGAATAAACAAAGACCTCATAAAAGGTTCGATATTTATCATCAATCACATTTACTTCCTTAGGATTATACTCCTCCATCAAACTCAGAGATGTAGCCGTACTCTCCTGTTCCAAACTTGTAGGCGTATTCTCATTACTTAAAAGAACACCTTCTTCACTCTTACCACACGCCCCTAAACAAAAACATATTAAACATAACAATAAACAAACATTCAACTTATTTTTCATGCTAACTCCCATCCGTCCGCTTTAGCGGACATACAAATGCATCCTTAATATAGAACAAAAAAGAATGGCTCAACGAGCCATTCTTCTCACACTTAACCCTTAACAGCCCCACCCAATCCATCTGCATAGAAACGCTGTGTCATCAGGAATACGACTGCAATTGGTATGGATATACAAACTGCACCGGCTGCAAACGCAGTATACCAATTATCAATATATTCTTTTTCAAGCATCCTCCATAATCCAATGGATACTGTAAAGTATTTGGAATTAGCTCTACAAATTACTCTTGCAAAAACAAAGTCAACCCAAGGTGATATAAATGAAGTTAGTATGGTATATACAATAATTGGTTTACTTAAAGGAATTGTAATCTTTGTAAATACATTCCATTTCGTCGCACCATCCAAGAATGCCGCCTCGTCCAATGCCTTAGGTATGGTATCGAAAAATCCTTTTGCAATATAGAATCCTAGACCTGCACCTCCCGAATATACCATAATGAGAGCTACACGAATCATACTTCCCTCTGAAAGGCCAAGTGCCTTCAAAATATAATAAACAGCAATCATAGACATGAATCCAGGGAACAATCCCAGAATCAGAGCCAAATTCATAAATGGTTTTCTCAATTTAAATCTTAATCTGGACATACAGTAAGATACGCATAAAACCATAATTGTAGAAATAATACAGCAGAAAATTGCTATAATTAATGTATTCATAAACATTTGTGGAAAATCTAATATGGAAGTATCCGTAAATATTTTTTTGTAATTATCTAATGTATAGGATTGAGGAAAAAATGTTTTCTGATAGGAACCTTTTCCTCCTCTAAAGCTTATTAATATTACCCAAAAAATCGGAAACACCCAAACAGCCGCTAACACAGCTAACGCAACATGAACAATTGAGTTGGTAATTGTTTTTTTAACTTTTACTGATGTTGTTGGTTTTTTACTCATTATTGGAATCCCTCCTCGTTTTTGTAGGAACCAGTATTCCTATAGGTTATTAACGCTATCGCCGCCAATACAATAAATGTAAAGATACCAATTACCGCACCTAAGTTAAAATACTGTTGATCCACTGTCAGTTTATAAAGCCATGTTACTAATAAGTCTGTTTTACCAGCTGTGGAGCCTACCGGTGTAGGCATGCCTCCTGACAATAAGTAGATTACATTAAAGTTATTCACATTGCCTGTAAATGTAGTTATCAAATAAGGAGTCATAACAAATAACATATATGGCAATGTAATTTTAAAGAATATTGTGAAAGCATTTGCTCCATCCACTCTTGCAGATTCATATAATTCATTGGGAATATTCTGCAATATACCTGTTACTTGTAGTAAGGTATAAGGAATACC
>CAZKGP010000108.1:2236-7326 GCA_964552225.1 uncultured Acetatifactor sp. | reverse complement strand
GGTAGTTATAGAAGTGTTGACTTTACATTAAGTAATATGTCTAATTCCCATATCCAAAAGGTTGCAGTATTTACGCAATATAATGCAAGAAGCCTAAATGAGCATTTAAGCTCGTCTAAATGGTGGGATTTTGGACGTAAACAAGGTGGGTTATTTGTATTTACCCCAGTCGTAACAGCAGAGAACAGTAATTGGTATCGAGGAACAGCTGATGCTATTTACCAAAACTTATCTTTTTTAAAAAACAGCCATGAGCCTTATGTTGTAATTGCATCTGGAGATGGTGTATACAAATTAGATTTTAATAAAGTATTAGAATATCATATCGAAAAGAAAGCTGATGTTACAATAGTTTGTCGTGAAATGGAACCAGGAATAAATATTGAGCGTTTTGGCACAATCAACATGAATGAAGAATCTAGAGTTGAGAACTTTGAAGAAAAGCCAATTCTTGCGAAAACAAACACTGTCTCTTGCGGAATATATGTGATTCGCCGCCGTCATTTAATTGAGATGATTGAAAGATGTATCGAAGAAGACCGTTATGATTTTGTTAGAGATGTTTTAATCCGTTATAAAGATTTAAAACGTATTTATGGCTACAAAATAAAGGATTATTGGAGAAATATTGCTTCCGTTGATGACTACTATAATACTAATATGGATTTCCTTAAACCTGAAGTAAGAGACTATTTCTTTAAACAATATCCAGATATATATTCTAAAGTTGATGACTTGCCACCAGCCAAATATAATGTTGGTGCACAAATTAAAAATAGTTTGATTTCTAGTGGCTGCATCGTGAATGGTATTGTAGAAAATTCTGTTATCTTTAAAAATAGCTACATAGGTAATAATTGTATTATTAAAAATTCTATCATATTAAATGATGTTTATATTGGCGACAACACTTATATTGAGAATTGCATTGTAGAAAGCAGAGATACAATACGCGCTAACTCATCATTTATAGGTGAAGATAGAATTAGAGTTGTTGTAGAACGAAATGAAAGATACGTAATGTAGACAAAAGAAAGGGTTGGGTTACCAAGGAGGACACAAAAAATGCAGATTACAGACGTACGTGTTCGCAAGATCGCAAAAGAAGGTAAAATGAAAGCTATTGTTTCTATTACATTAGACGACGAATTCGTTGTACATGACATTAAAGTCATTGAAGGCGAAAAAGGATTGTTTATTGCAATGCCAAGTAAGAAGGCTACTGATGGAGAGTATCGAGATATTGCGCATCCGATTAATTCCGCTACAAGAGACAATATACAAAGAATTATTTTGGACAGTTACGAAAAAGCATTGGCTGAACCAGAAGAATAAACACTAAATAAACAGTGTTTAAAAGACTTTCGCAGGAGATATGTTGGACATACTTCTGCGAAAGTTTTTTATTGCATTCTCTAATCCGCCATGCTACTATTTTATCATTCAGGGTCTTAATATAGAGAACTATAAATGAACCATATAGAAATGGAGTAATTATGTATATTATTGTAGGGCTGGGAAATCCCAAAAAAGAATATGCAAATACAAGGCATAATATTGGATTTGATATCATAGATGTTATTGGAAAGAATGCTAATATTAACGTATTAGAGAAAAAGCATAAGGCAATTATTGGAAAGGGGTATATTAATGGGCAAAAGGTGATTTTAGCCAAACCTCAGACCTATATGAACCTTAGCGGTGAAAGCGTTAGAGAACTAATAGATTATTATAAGGTAGATGAAACATTTGAGTTGATTATAATTGCAGATGATGTTAGTTTGGATGTGGGTCAAATCCGTATTCGTCCAAAGGGAAGTGCTGGCGGGCATAATGGACTAAAGAACATTATTTCCCACTTAGGGCACGATAACTTTATTCGCATAAAAATGGGTGTTGGAGAAAAACCTAAAAAATATGATTTGGCAGATTATGTATTAGGACATTTTACCAAGGCAGAACGTGAGATAATGGATGAGGCATCTGAAAAGGTGTTCCATGCCATTGAATTAATGATACAGGAAGATGTTGATGCTGCGATGAATCAATTTAATAGAAAAACGAAATGAGGAAAACCATGCAGGCACTCTTAGCACCACTTTCAGAACTGGCAGAATTTTCACAAATGAAGGAAACCATTGTAAGTGGGAAAGGAACCATATCCATTTCTGGTTGTGTGGATTCACAAAAATTACATATGGTTTATGGATTGTCCGATGGCTTAAAATATAAAGTCATCGTTACTTATAGTGACTTAAAAGCAAAAGAAATCTATGAAGAATTTAAGTTTTATGATAGAAATGTTATGTATTTTCCTGGAAAGGATCTTATCTTTTTCCAAGCAGATATCCACGGTAATCAATTAACTAAGGAAAGAGTACGTACACTCCGTCGCCTGTCAGAACGTAAGCCTGTAACCATTATAACTACCTTTTCAGCACTTATGACACCTCAAGTAATGTGGAACTGTGAGGAAGATATTATTGAATTACATCGAGGTGGGTCAATCAAGGAAGGCTCTTTGGCCAAAAAATTAGTTGCCCTTGGTTATGAGAAAAATTATCAAGTAGAACAACCAGGACAATTTTCTATTCGTGGAGGTATCATTGATATCTTTGACTTAACTGAGGAAAACCCTTACCGAATAGAGCTATGGGGTGATGAAATAGAATCCATTCGTAGCTTTGATATCTTAAGTCAACGTTCTATTGAAACCTTGGAAAGTATTTCTGTCTATCCTGCAACTGAGTTTGTATTAGATGAACAACGTATTCGGTTGGGAATTCAAAAACTGGAGAAGGAAGCAGCTGCCCAGGAAAAGATTTTCAGAGATGCCCATCAATCTGAGGAAGCACACCGTATTGTAACACAAGTAAAAGAATTAAAAGAACAGTTAGTTGAATTTCAAGCTAGTGCTAATGTGGAAGGCTATATTCGTTATTTTTATGAAGATACTGTTACTTTTCCAGAAATGTTACAGAAAATTGCGGGAGAAGAAGATGGGAAACTTAATAAACTGGGATTTTTTCTAGAAGAACCAGCTCGTATTCGTGAACATTCCAGTGCAGTTGAAACAGAATTTCGAGATAGCATGGAGCAACGTGCTCAAAAGGGCTATGTTTTACCTAGTCAGATGAATATTCTCTATAGTGGAGAACAAGTAGTGGCAAGAATGCAAAAATCCACTATAGTAGCTATTTCTACTATGGACATCAGAACACCTCTTTTCAAAGCAGATAAGAAATATGAGATTGCAGTTCGTACCATATCTTCTTACAATAATAGTTTTGAGACTCTTGTAAAGGACTTAAAACAATTTCGTAAAAAAGAATATAGAATACTTTTATTGTCTGGTTCCCGTACAAGAGCGAAGCGTTTAGCAGAAGACTTGCGAGAAGAAGGCCTTTCTTCTGTTTATACAGACGATCCTTTTCGAGAAGTACTTCCTGGTGAGGTATTAACTTACTATGGTCATGTAAACAATGGATTTGAATATCCACTATTAAAATTTGTAGTTATTTCAGAGACCGATATTTTTGGGGTAGAAAAGAAAAAGAAAAAACATAAAAAAACCTTTAAGGGTCAAAAAATAAATGATTTTAACGAGTTAAAGGTTGGAGATTACATTGTTCATGAAAATCATGGTCTTGGTATTTACCGAGGCATAGAAAAAGTGGAAATGGAGAATGTAATAAAGGACTATCTAAAAATAGAATATAGAGATGGAGGAAATCTCTATATTCTTGCAACGGGACTAGATGTCATTCAGAAGTATGCCTCTGCAGATGCCAAAAAGCCTAAACTAAATAAATTAGGAACGAAAGAATGGGAAAGAACGAAGACCAAGGTTCGCAGTGCAGTCAATGAAGTTGCAAAGGACTTAGTTGAACTTTATGCAATTAGGCAACAGGAAGAAGGCTATTCCTATGGAAAAGATACTGTTTGGCAGAAAGAGTTTGAAGAGATGTTTCCATTTGAAGAAACAGAGGATCAATTAAATGCCATAGCAGAAACAAAGGCTGATATGGAAAGTACTAAGATTATGGATAGGCTTATTTGCGGTGATGTGGGTTATGGTAAAACGGAAATAGCCATTAGAGCCGCGTTTAAAGCTGTGCAAGAAGGGAAACAGGTGGTATATCTAGTGCCTACCACTATTTTAGCCCAACAGCATTACAATACTTTTGTGCAGCGAATGAAAGATTTTCCTATTCGAGTAGATTTGATGAGTCGTTTTAGAACAGCAGCAGAACAGAGGAAAACGATAGTAGACTTACAAAAAGGTTTTGTAGATATCATCATTGGAACTCATAGAGTACTCTCAAATGACATTAAATTTAAGGATTTAGGTATACTAATTATTGATGAGGAACAGCGTTTTGGTGTATCTCATAAAGAAAAAATCAAAAAATGGAAAGAAAATATAGACGTATTAACACTAACAGCTACCCCAATACCTAGAACACTTCATATGAGTTTGATTGGAATTCGGGATATGAGTGTGCTTGAAGAAGCACCTAGCGAGCGTGTACCCATACAGACTTATGTAATGGAATACAATGAAGAAATGGTACGGGAAGCCATTGTACGAGAAATGGCTCGTAACGGACAGGTGTATTATGTATTTAACCGAGTTCATAATATTGCAGATATTACAGCTACGATTGCTAACCTAGTACCAGAGGCCAATGTGGCTTATGCTCATGGTCAAATGAAGGAAAGCGAACTGGAACGTATTATGTTCGACTTTATCAATGGTGATATCGATGTATTGGTGTCTACAACCATTATTGAAACAGGTTTAGATATTTCTAATGTAAATACAATTATTATTCATGATTCCGACAATTTGGGATTATCTCAGCTCTATCAGCTAAGGGGAAGAGTAGGACGTTCCAATAGAACCGCTTATGCATTTTTAATGTATAAGAGGGACCGTATGCTAAAAGAGGTTGCAGAGAAACGACTGGCAGCTATTAAAGAATTTACAGATTTAGGCAGTGGATTTAAGATTGCTATGAGGGATTTGGAAATCCGAGGTGCTGGTAACCTTTTGGGAGTGAAACAGCATGGTCATATGGAAGCAGTTG
>CAZKGP010000108.1:0-2226 GCA_964552225.1 uncultured Acetatifactor sp. | reverse complement strand
GACTTGTATTGCAAGATGCTGAATGAAGCGGTAAAAGGTTTAAAGGGTATTTCAACAATAGAAGATTTTTCGACCATAGTAGATATGGATGTGGATGCTTTTGTTCCACCTGACTACATTGTAAATGAAGTCCAGAAGCTGGATATTTATAAGAGGATTGCAGGAATAGAGAATGTAAAAGAACGTGATGATATGAAGGATGAGTTGTTAGACCGTTTTGGTAAAATCCCTAAATCAGTGGATAATCTATTAAGAATTTCCCTAATTAGAGTGGCAGCACATAATCTGTATATGACAGAGATTAAAGGTAAAAATGAACGTATTACGTTAACATTTAGACCAGATGCCAAAGTAGATCCATTAAAGATTCCCGCTATTTTAAAGAAATATGGTGAGAAAATGGCATTTACTGCCTATGGCAATCCCTTTTTCACATATAAATATCGCAAAACAGGTTTAGTAGAAAAAGACGCAGAATTATTATTAAATATGACAGAAGAATTATTAGGTGAAATGAAACATCTGCTTTTAGAGGAGTAGTATTATGAATTCTTTGGAAAATCCAACGGGTATTTTATCTGCAATTTTAGATGTGGGTGAGACAATGCTTGTATCTGGAGCTGAAGTCAATCGAGTAGAAAATACCATACGCCATATGGGAACTGCATATGGTTTTTCTAGAGTGGATGTTTTTACAATTACCTCAAGTATTGTAGTGACGGCACATATTATGCAAGCAGAGCAACAAGAAGAAAATATTCTAACTCAAACAAGAAGAATTTCGGCTTATGAAACCGATATGTGGAAGATAGAGAAGTGTAATGGGCTATCTAGAAGCGTTTCTAATGAGCGATTGCCCTTAGAAAAATTACGAGAAGAAATTGCAGTAATTCGTAAAGGAAATAATTATCCGGAAATAGTTATATTTTTTACGTTTGGTATAATATCCTTTGTTTTTTCTATTTTCTTTGGTGGCTCTATTGGTGATGCAGCTGCCGCCTTTCTATCAGGGTTGTTTCTTTGGTGGATTATGAAAATAGGCAAAAAATTACAAGTCCAATATATTATTTTGACCCTGTTATCTTCTGCAGTAATAGGAATATGTGCTGTGATTTTTACGAAACTAGGTTTGGCACAATCGGTGGACAAGATAATTATAGGTAATATAATGCTATTGATTCCAGGCCTTTCTTTGACAACAGCCTTGCGTGATATGATTAGCGGTGATATTATAAGTGGCCTTTTGGGATTGTGCGAAGCTATTTTAAAGGCAGTAGCTATTGCAGCAGGGATTGCGCTGGTATTATGGAGGGTTAATTAATATGGATGAGGTAATTCAAACGGCTATGAGTATTTTAGGTGCCGTAGGTTTTGCAATCAGGTCTAATGTAAAAGGGAAGAAGCTTATAATTGCGGCAGCAGGCGGAGGCATATCATGGAGCGTGTATTTGATTGTATTATATTTTTATAATGATAGAATTGTAAGTCTTTTAGCAGCAACCATTACAGTAGGATTACTGGCAGAAGTATTGGCTAGAATAATCAAAACCCCAGTTACTATATTATTGGTTCCAATGCTAATTCCCCTAATACCTGGAAGTCACCTCTATTATGCAACTAGCTACTTAGTACAAGGAATGACGGCGGAATTTGGAGAAAGACTGAATTTGGTAGTAAAATCCTCTGGTGCAATTGCATTTGGAATTATTTTAGTAACTTCTAGCGTTCAGATTTTTATTAAAATACGCAGTTACCTCGGCAGATTAAGACCGCAATAACGGACATATAAAATGATATCTTCTTATTAGATTAAGACACGGACACATCTAATAAGGAGGTATTTTTTTATGAAAGGTTATTCTATTGCAAGTGGATTTATGGGACTCGTAGGTGGAGAGTATATGTTATTTGTAAGTGAAGAAGAATATTGGGAATACTTACAAGAAGGGTAAAATATTGCTAGCTTGGGGGTTTTCTCACCTAGGTATGTTAGCAGGCCGCTTTTCAATTGCTTTTTTGTGGCTTATGGCTACGTTGGCGGTTTTCCCCCTAAGGTATATTGGCAGTCCACTTTTCAGAGCATTCCAATGAGCCCCTAAACATTGAAAGCATGTGCAGCAAGGGCTTTCATGCTTTCAAGGGCTGTTTACGGTCTCATCTCCATAGAAAAAAGGTCTGCCAATATACCTTAGGGGGAAAACCTTGTGACGGGAGCCGTAAGATAAA
>CAZKGP010000107.1:0-7343 GCA_964552225.1 uncultured Acetatifactor sp. | reverse complement strand
ATATGGAGTACGTAGACCGAGTACGCTTACACCAAAGAAGCATGGAACTATCAGCTGCTGTAGAGCGAGCTGTGGATGAATGTATCAAAGAAGGAATCTTGTCAGATTTCCTAAGTCGGAATAGGAGTGAGGCAATCAAAATGAGTATCTTTGAATGTGATGAAGAAAAAATAATACGTGCAATAAGAGAAGATGAATTTGAACAGGGTGTGGAAAAGGGAATACTTAAGGGTGAAACACTAGGCAGAGCAAAGGCAATCATAGATTTAATGAATGAATATGGGGAAATCCCAGAAGAACTAAAACAAACCATTTTACAAGAAAGCAACCCAGAAACTCTGAAAAAATGGCTTAAATTAGCTGCTAAGGTAGATAGTATAGACGAATTTATTAAGATGAAAGACTAAGCGTTTTTATGAATAAAAACAACCTTGGATGATCTCAATCTTTCATGAGAGATTTCATTCAAGGTTGTCTTTTTATTTTATATCTTCTGATTCCCCTTAACCCTTTACTGCCCCAGCAGTCATTCCACTTACAAAAAACCGAATCAATAAAAAATAAAGAATAACAATCGGTACTCCTATAAACACTGCTCCAGCCGCAAATCTGGCGAATTCTGTTTCCCCAAGACTCATCAGCCCAACTGCCACTGTATATAAATCTTTTTCCTTTAATAACAACTTCGGAAGAATAAAGTCACTCCATGGAAAAGTAAAACTAGTCAAAGCTGTATATACAATAATGGGCATAGATAGGGGCAAATTTATCTTCATAAATATCTGAAAATTAGTCGCTCCATCAATTCTAGCCGCATCATCAATAGATGTGGGAATGGTATCAAAGAACCCCTTTTGGGTCAAATAACTCATAGGTGCGTTGGCACTGTAAATCAATATAAGCCCCCATAATTTATTAATCAATCCAAATTGTGTCATTATGATGTAAACCGCAATCATCCCCATAAAGGATGGAAACATGCCAAGAATCAATGTGGATTTCATCATCATTTTCCTTCCTTTAAACTGGAAGCGTGACATGGTATACGCTGTTAAAATAACCAGAAAAGTTCCAAATAAACAACTTAATGAGGCAATAAACAGTGTATTAAAAAACCACCTTGGGTAATTATACATTCCCGTATCAGTAAAGAGAGTTTTAAATGAATTTAAGCTATATTCACTGGGGAAAAATCCATCAAAAGAATAAATGGAACCCGACTTACTAAAAGATGCCATTATCAGCCATAAACATGGAAATAGAAAAATAAAACATACTACAATTAATATAATATAAGTAACTGTATTATCCAAAAAACGTGCTGCTTTTCTACTTTTCATCGGAATTTATCCTCCTCTTTATAGGATGCTGATCTAGTATAAATAACAAGTGACAATAAGGAAGTTATCATAAAGATTACCAAGCTGATTGTTGCACCTATGTTGTAATAATTATTATTAATAGATAGATTATAAAGCCAATTTATTAACAAATCTGTATCACTAGCCAAAAAATAACCGTCTATATATAATCCACCTCTTAGGAAAAAGAAAATACCAAAATTATTAAAATTACCTATAAATTGAGATAGCAACACTGGTGTGGTAGAAAAAAGCACAAAAGGAAAAGTAATATGCCTAAACTGTTTAAATCTGCCTGCTCCATCCATTTTAGCCGATTCTATCTGCCCTTTATCCTGATTAGCCAGTATCCCTGTAGCCAAAAGCATAATAGATGGCACACTAATCCAAAGATTAACTAAAAGACCAATTATTCTTGCCATCCATTTTGCATCTATATCTAGAAAACCAATAGCTCGAGATCCCATATCTGTAATGATTTGATTGATGGGTCCCCCATAAGAAAACATAAACCGAAATCCCAACAATGTGATAAATCCTGGTACAGCATACGCCAACACTGGAAATGCTCTCCAAAACGCTTTTCCTTTTACATTTTCTTTATTTAATAGAAGCGCCAATCCAAGCCCTGCAAAATAATTAATGGTGGTAGATATTACTGCCCAAATTATGTTCCAACCAAGAATCCTAAAAAAAGTTGGTGCAAAACGGGAAAGGGTTGCAATCTGTACAAAGTTATCTACTCCTACCCAATCCACCAACTTAGGCGGAACAATACTTCCCCCATAATTAGTAAAGGCAATAGCTATCATAAAAATAATAGGTAATATACTAAAAACACAGACTCCCAATACTGGAAGGAAAAGTACTGTTTTATAAAAATTCTGATCTAGAAGCTGTTTTAAATCTTCTTTTAGGCTTGTAGGCTTTTTACCCTTTTCTACTCGCTTCTGGGTTTCGTAAGCATCCTTAACATTCGCTACATAGCAGCTAATTAAAAAGAGAATTGCTATTACAGATAAAATCCCCATCAAGAGCATTACGACGGAGTTATCTCCCGCTACCCCAAGCCAAGTATTGGCTTCTTTCGTTCCCAGAGTAAACAGTCCAAGGAAATCGGCAAATCCTCTGAATACAAAGTATACAGCCATAAGTACAAGTAGCAAAAGATACAGAAGTCCTTTTCCCACTTGACCATACATCAACTGTCCCAGTCCCATAAGGCACATACTTGCTTTTACATTTTTCCCTGCCACCTTCCAGAAATGTTTCTTATTTTTCTTCATAAATATATTCATTCCTTTCGCTCAAGGCTTATGTTCACTAGTTTGAAGAAAGAGTATGTATGGCGTCATATATCTGCTCATCCACCTTCTTAAGACCTGCCTTTATTTCCTCAAGAGTATTATATTTTTTATCAGAGGTTCTGAAAGCATCTTTTGCCAAATCCTGAAAAAATGTTTCTGCTGGTGTCCATACCTGCCCCATTGCTTGATTAGATGGCATTACCACAATATTTCCAGAATCTAGGTTATCAAACATAATTGCTGTTACTCCCCCTACATCCTTTGCAGCATCTTTTCTGGCTGGTACAATTCCTAGCTTTTCATTCCTCTTCATTGCCATCTCATAACTAGTGGCAAACTCAACAAATTTAAGACAAGCATTGGGATATTGAGTATATGCACTTATGCCATAACCGTTTACTCCACCCATTGCTTTGAGAGGAATCAGTTCAGGACTTTCTTCCGTCAAGTCTCCACTCTTGGGAAGCATGGGAACGTCTGCTACAATTAGATTCTCTTCCACTTTTTCCAGTGCATCTTCCTTACTTAGACCTTGTTCTTCATATACAAGTGCTAATTCTTTTTTAAAGAGCGTGTGTACATCAGGTGTGGTCATGGTAGCAAAATATGTACCATCTGCCATTTTACTATAGACGTTTTGAGTAATAGAATTATCAATACATTCATCATTCATCACAGAGGCAAGCTGCTTCAATACATTAGCACCTATTTCCGCATTTCCTGCTGAAAATCCTAATTCTTCAATATTAGTATTGTTATCACCAAACACATACCCGCCATATGAAAATAAGAATCCAGATGAAAAATATACATCATAAAGGGAACGCATATATCCGTAATTTCCTTCGCCCTGCTCTACAATAGACTTGGAAAATTTATATAAATCATTCCAATTTTCTGTCATGTCTGGAATACTATTCTGGTTTTTGTCCCATTCAGTCTCCCAGTTATCAGGCAGTAAATCCTTACGATAGAAAAACATAGAAGACTGCATATTTACAGGAACGCCCATATAGTAAGTGACACCATCCACCTCTGCTTTATATGCATCCCAAGCATTTTCTGGAATCTGCTCAAAGCAATCCATGTCATTTACAGGGATAGGATAAATATGTTTACCATCCACATACCCCATAAGTATATCATTGGCTTGATAGATTACGTCCGGACCATATCCATAAGGACCATCATCAGCAAGATTACTGTACTGGTCCATATTAGCATCTATCGCCACAATCCCATATTCTGCATATTTTTCATTAAAGGCACTTATCAATTCATCAAAATATCCTTGTTCAATAGCTGTATCATTTTCCAAAACCCGCAAGGTAATATTTTGCTCCAGCTCCCCACTATAAATGCCACTTAAATCAAGTGCCTGCCCCTTAGCGTCCTTACTCACTTCATTATCTGCTGTTTTACCACAGCTTGTTAATAAAAAAATACCTATTAACATTACAATGCTTCCTTTTTTGAAACCCTTCATTTCGACTCCTCCTCTTGCTATCACACTCTCTTGCAGATTACAAACCCATCTGCTTGTAACAAGGTTCCCTTATAACCATTTTGTACGAGAATTTTTTCTTCCACATTAATACTTGCTGTTTCCCCTGATTGATTGGAAATAAATGTGATTTCTTCCCCTTTCCAAACCCTTCTAATATATAACAATTTGTTCTTTTCTGTAATTCTAATATCACCACTTTGAATAGCATCTTCCTTACGCAGTCCAAGTAACTGCTTTAAAATTTTTATAAAATCTTGGTCCCAATTATCCTCATTCCAATCAAAGCATCTTCGGCTGTCTGGGTCATATCCTCCCTCTAAACATATTTCAGTTCCATAATAGATGCAAGGAACACCTTCAAAGGTACACATTACTGCAATTGCAGAAAGTAACCTATTTTTATTTTTTTGTAATAAAGTATAAAAACGATGTGTGTCATGGGTATCCAATAAATTCAACATCATTCTATTAACCTGTCTAGTGTTTCGCATAAGAAGATTATTTAATTTTGCCGCAAAACCACTAGCATCTAAAGCATCAAAGACATAATAATCCATACAAGCCTTGGTAAATGCATAATTCATGATACTGTCGTATTGGTCTCCTTGTAAAAAAGGATTGGCGTCGTGCCAGTTCTCTCCAATAATCACGCAATCAGGATTTAGATTTTTTACTTTTTTCCTAAACTTTCTCCAGAAATCATGAGAAACTTCATCAGAAACATCCAGTCTCCACCCATCAATATTATATTCCTTAGTCCACTTTTTTGTAATATCTAAGAGAAATTCTTGAACCTCCTCATTAGATGTATTAAATTTAGGCATATAATCACAAAAAGAAAAGACCTCATAATTCAGCTTTTCAATATCGACCTTATCCCCCCTAATCATAAACCAGTCAAAATAAGGGGATGCCTTACCTTTTTCAATCACATCTTGAAATTCTGGAAGAAGTATGCTGGCATGATTAAATACAGCATCCAAAACCACCTTCATATCCCGTTTGTGAGCCTCTTCTACCAGCTTTTTAAAATCTTCATTGGTTCCAAAATGTTTATCCACTATTGTATAATTGGAGATGTCGTATTTGTGATTGGATATGGACTGAAATATAGGGGTCAAATAAAGAGCATTCACTCCCAAAGACTTAATATAATCCAATTTCTTCGTAATACCAGGCAAATCTCCTCCAGCAAAGCTTTTGGGATTTGGTTTCTCTCCCCACTTTAAATTAATATAACTTTCATCTTTATTTTCTATCCCTTTGTAGAAACGGTCAATAAAAATTTGATAAAATACTGCACTTTTCATCCAAGATACTTCTTTGTGGATATCTGCCTCATTAATATATGGCATTTGAAAAAAATTAAAATACCCAAGTGAAAAGTCATATGTTTCTGTAATACCGTCTTCGGAAAAATAATATCCCTTTCCCTTTTCATAAATCTTAAATACATAAGCCAGCCTTACATCCTCAAGAGTCAAAAGAGCCTCATAGTATTGAAATAGACTATCTTCATACTTGTTTTCCATTTCTATCTTAAGCTGACTGTCCTGTATTAGATACTTATTTTCATACAAAAGCTCAACCTTCTCTATTTTATCTGCCTTATCCATTCTAAGACGGATGACTACTTGATTCTCACTTACTGGAAAACCGTATCGGGAATCAGGTATGTGTAAAATTGATTGTTCGTTCATGTTCACTCTCCTAAGTTTTATGTATTAACCGTTGACAAAAAGATTTGCTAAGTATATAAATAAGCTATGAGTAAAAAATATACAATTAAAGATGTTGCAGCAAAAGCCGGTGTTTCAGTTGCTACTGTTTCATATGTAATCAATGAACGCTATGATAAAAGAATCAGCGATGAGACAAGGAAAAAAGTTCTTCAGATTATTAATCTTCTGAATTATAAACCCAACTCTTCTGCCAAGTCGCTTGCAACAAATAAGACCTACAAGGTTGCACTTTATGTTACTAAGGAAGATTCCTTATTTAAGCGTTCAGAGCAGTTATATATCATTGAATCATTAACAGAGATGCTCAAAAAGGAAGGATATCGTTTGATTCTTTCCCACGATAGCGATATTTACAATATCGACTATGCAGATGCCCTTTTGTGCTATGATATTTCAAATGAACAGTTTATAAATATCGGTGATAAAAATTTAATACCTATGCTTTCCATTGATGGCCTGATTGATATACCATGGCTATTTTTTCAGGTCTGTACAGATTACTCCAAATTAAAAGAAGAAGCTGATGTGCATTTTGGCAAGGATAATTATATTTATGCATGCCTTGCACCCAATAACCTACCTCTTCAGAATCTTATTTTAGAGGTTTTTACCCATGTACAATTTGTGAGAAACGAAATGGATATAGCAGAGCAAATGAATATTACCCATAGCAATTTTATGTATAATCAGCAATCCCTACATTCCATTTTCAGTGATTCTTCTGCTTTGTATTTACCTTGTAACTTGAATCAGAAAATAAATCAAGTAATTGAGTGCATGAAATTTGCAATGAATCGTGTAGAAAATGTAGATCATATTTTTTATATTTAATCATTTTTACCAGCGCGGATATATGTATTAGAATCCGCGCTGTAGGGAGAATCACGAAGTAATTCTCTTAGAATCGTGGGTACCTGCCACGATCTTTAATTATTTTATTCAAAGGATACAGTCAATTCTGTTGTATCAGGATGGTAGGTAAAAGTATAAGTACCAGCCTGTTTTGCAATCATATTATAGCTTTCACTTCCATCCAAAAATTCTTTGGAAGCCTCATCCACAATATTGGAGAAGCGTACATATTCATTACCAACGTTAGAATCCTCATCAACTGTAATCATTGATGTAAACAAGAATTCGTCCCCTTCCTCCAAATCAATTACTAAAGTGTGAACTCCATTTTCTTCACTAAAGGCATATATATCATCATACTTATCTTCCCATCCTGTGATTTTAGCACCTTTAATATAATAGCTTGTTACCCCACTACTTGCCTCAGCCTGCATCTCGCCATTGTATACAAATTCTATGGTATCATATGGATTTGAATTATAATTTTCTTTGTTTTCCTCTGTATAGTAGGCATTTTCTGTATCATAAATATCTGCCCCTGGATAAGTATTTAGGGTTAGAGTGTAATTACCAG
>CAZKGP010000106.1:5472-7405 GCA_964552225.1 uncultured Acetatifactor sp. | reverse complement strand
TATTTGAAATCGTATATATCTTATTGGAACAAGAAAAAGTGACCGCAAAAGAACTAGCGGAACATTTTGAAATATCAACCAGAACCATATATAGAGATATAGAGACACTTTCTGGAGCTGGTATTCCTGTGTACATGAGCAAGGGGAAAAATGGAGGAATTGCTTTATTACCAGAGTTTGTACTGAATAAGGCGGTCATTACTGAAAAAGAAAGAAAGGAAATTTTATCTTCCTTATTTGCAATAAAGTCAGTAAATCTAGAAGAAAGTGATACTGCATTAAAAAAGCTGGGAAATCTTTTTGGAACGGATGGTACCGATTGGATAGAAGTAGACTTTGGATTCTGGGCAGACGGTGAAAAAGAGGCAAAGCTTTTTACAGAATTAAAAAGAGCAATTCTTGAAAAAAGGGTCATTCAATTTTTCTATACAAATGCAAAAGGAGAAGCCATACAAAGAGAAGTGGAATCTTTAAAGTTGACTTTTAAAGGAGCCTCATGGTATTTGTATGGTTATTGTAGTATGAGGAAAGACCTTCGTTTTTTTAAATTAAAAAGAATGAAGAATTTAGAATTGCTCAATGAAACATTTACTAGAAAAATTCCAAAGAAGGTGCCCTTGGATGTGATGAGTAACAATATAAAAGAAGTTACAAAAGTAAAACTAAAGTTTAGTGGAAAAGTAGCTTATCGGGTATATGATGATTTTGAAAATTATGAAAAGCTTCCAGACGGAAGTTTTTTAGTGGAAGATACCTTTGAGTTAAATGAATGGTTTATGTTTCACATTATTAGTTATGGAGAGGATTGCCAAATATTAGAGCCAACAGAACTCAAGACACAGATTAAGGAAACACTATTGTCTATTTTAAAGGGATATGAAGGAGAATAATGAAAAAGATGCCAAGACGAATTGGAGCTATTTTTTTATCAGTGTTATTAATTCTTATTATATTATTGGTAATAAGTTATATAAATCATAAAATACAGTTATCAAAGGAAGACGTTCTTTTTCAACCCATTGGCACGCAAGTGGAAGTGAATGGACATCTGCTTAATGTTTATACAGAAGGATCAGGGGATACAACGTTGGTGTTCCTATCTGGAGGTGGAACTTGCTCCCCAGTATTGGATTTTAAATCTTTATACTCACAAGTAAGTGATACATATAGAATTGCTGTAGTTGAGAAATCTGGTTATGGCTTTAGTGAGATTACAAGTGGCAGTCGTGATATTGATACTGTACTTTCAGAAACAAGACAAGCACTTACACTAGCAGGAATTGACGGCCCATATGTGCTATGTCCTCATTCCATGTCAGGCATTGAGGCATTGTATTGGGCACAGCAGTATCCAGAGGAAGTGAAAGCAATTATCGGACTTGATATGGCGGTGCCCCAAGCATATCAAGATTTTCAGATTAATATGCTTTTACTTAAATTAAGTTCATTTGCCGCAAACATTGGGATTACACGTTTGATTCCAGGCATAGCGGAAAGTGATGCTATAAAATACGGAAGTCTAACTTTGGAAGAAAAGGAAATATACAAAGCAGTTTTCTATAGGAGGACAGGCACAAAGGATATGCTAACTGAAGTACAGCAGATTAAGGTAAGTGCTGAAAAAGTAGGGAATGGTAACATACCAGATATCCCAATGCTATTATTCTCATCCAATGGAGATGGTACTGGATGGAAGGAAACGGAATGGAGAGCATTTCAAGTAGATTTTGCAAATACCTGTGAAAATGCGTCTTTGATTGAACTAGATTGTTCTCACTATGTACATGATATTGAATATCTGAAAATTGGTTCTGAGATAAAATCATATCTGAGCAAAGCTATTAAAAGGAGATAAAAAAATGCACTTAGGTTCCATATATTTGATCGTAAATGATTTTGAAAAATCTATAGCTTTTTACGAAAAATTATTACA
>CAZKGP010000106.1:0-5372 GCA_964552225.1 uncultured Acetatifactor sp. | reverse complement strand
GAAGGTTTTGATGATATGAAATCAATTGCTCTTGCTCCCAATACCCATAAGTTTGTACTAAATTTTTGGGACGAGGATTTAAGAAAAGAATATGAACGTGTTAAAAGCTTAAACATTTCCAATCATTTAACTAAGATAAAGTATGTGTGTAATGTTTCCCCATATTATTATTTTCAACTGGATGATCCGGATGGAAATATAATCGAAGTAACAGGAGATTACACTCCTAAAAAGTAGCGTAATATTGGATTAAATCGTACATATGCTGAAATCTCTGGTGTATGAAAAGTAAGCGAGGTATAATCAGGGCAGAATAATAGGAGGAGCAAAGTTGAGTCATATTTTACTGGTTGAGGATGATGCTGCAACAGTCAAACTTATAAAGCAATATATAGCCGAAGTGGATGGAACTAAAACTATAGTTTCATTTGCGAAAGCTGCCCAAGCGCTGCAATATGCGAAGCAAGAGGCTGTTGATTTATTCATATTAGACATACAACTTTTAGACTACAAGGGCACTAGTTTAGCGAAGCAGATTAGGGCGATTCCAGAATATAAATATACTCCTATTATCTTTGCCACTGCTCTGGCAGGAGAAGAGTTATTGGCATACAGGGAAATTAAGTGCTATAGCTTTTTGATTAAACCATTTTCTAGGGAAGAGTTTCAAAAGTCATTTTGTGATGCATTGGGGTTAAGTAAACAGATGACAAATACTCTTAAGACCATCAGAATCGAGCAAAAGAGATTTATTTTTGATTATGAAGTTAACAGTATTATATACATAGAATCTTATGGGAAACGGGTGGTAATACATACAAAAGAGAATAGTATTGACGGCGGGGACACAATATCAGGTTATTCACTTATGAAAATATTGGAGCTTATTGACGATTCTACCATTATACAGTGTCATAAGAGTTTCTTAGTAAATACGGATTATATTTCCCAAATAGATAAACAGCAAAAACTTATCTATTTAAAAGGTTCTACTGTTCAAATTCCTATAGGAAATAAATATCAAAATGCGTTATTTTTACACTAGAGTTTGAAAGGTATGGTTATAGTATGCTTTCTAATTTTATTCAAATCATACTAGATGGTTTATTATTATTTCTTTGCTGTACACAGATGTTTAAAGAGTCCTCTGTATTAAAAGCAAAGGATTATTTATTATTTCCTTTATTGGTGTTATACTGCACAGTTGTAAGAAGCTCCGCAGCTGTATCCATGGGAAGGGTATCATTTTCATTTTCCCAATATGGGTATGAAATTCTACCAGTCAATAATGTAGTATCCTTATTACTACTATTTTTGGTTATTTTAATTACCATAAGTATATGGTTCCAAAGTGAAAATGGATATATATTTTGGGGGACGGTAGGTGTATTTGTAATCTTCATTATGTTACGGGAAATATGTACCATTCTTTTTTATGCTTGTGGTGTTAGAGGGGACTTTTGGATGTTGTATGCTAGCCGGCTTCTTTCTGTTGCACTTGCTATACTATTTCTATATACCCCTCCTTTCAGATGGTTAAAAGAAAACATAAAAGAAGGAAGACTATTAATAAGACTTTCTATTGCAAATACAGCTATTATTCTAATGTTTTTTCTGATTTATTTAGAGTTTGATTTGTCTGATATGCTTTCCAAATTGCCGATAACATTAGGGATATTAGGAGTTCTTATTGTATTGAATTTATGTGTTTTACTGTGGGAACAGCGCCAGATTCAGGAGCGTAAGCGAATAAATATGCTAGAACAGTATATTCCTGTGATTGAAGAATTAATTACACAGGTAAATGCAAGACAGCATGAATATAACAATCGTTTACTAGCAATTTCATCTGCCGTGTTTACTGCGGAACATTTGGAACAGGCCAAAGAGAAGGTCAATCAACTAATTCAAGGGGAGCAAATGAATGAAATTGACCGCCAAATTTTAAGTTGCGACAGCAAAATTATAGGTGGAATGTTATATAGTAAAATAAAACAGGCAGAAGCCCAAAAGATTATGGTTCATACTGAATTAAATGCACAGTTCAAAAAAAGCTTGGTACAGGAAGTGGACTGGATAGAGATGATTGGTATTTTAATGGATAATGCCATTGAAGCATCTAATGATAGGGATACCATTTTGGTTAGAACAGAAGCTAAGGACGGGCATATATCTGTACTTGTTTCCAATCCCCATGAGGCATTTACCAAAAAGCAATTTATACGGATGTTTCGTCGAGGCTTTACTACCAAGAAACATGCCTCTTATGTAAATGGACAAGGCCTTGCCAATGTTGATAGGATTGTAGAGCGTTACCATGGCAAAATCATTACTCGCAATGAAACCATAGAGAACAAAAACCATGTAACTATTGGAGTAGTTATGTAACAAATGGAGTACATTAATAGTAAAAATAGGGAACGAACGAGGGTTTTAATGGAACGAAAATATAGATGTTCCTTTAAAACCCTATTTTATGTCCAAATGGTTGAAAACAAATAGCAATAAGGTATATTAAAAGTACAAAAAAGTTAGGAGGATATAAGAAAATGATTCGTTTAATGAGAAATGAATGGCAAAAAATCAAATGGGCAGTTCTTGGTACCATTTTATTAATTAGCCTTTTAACCTGCATTCTGACAGGTACGTTATATCAAAACTACACATTACATTATGGCCTAGATGTATGGGAAATAGGCACAGAAATAGTAGGTCTGTTATTTCCACTTTTTGTAGTTATCCCCGTATGCTGGAATATGTACTACGAAAGAAAAGATAATTTTCTTCTTTACACTATGCCAAGAGTAAATACAAGAAAATACTTAGTTGCCAAGTGGATGACATCTTTAATATCTGCTTTTTTGATATTATTTATTCCATACTTTCTTTCGGCTATTGTTGCACTATGTATAAAGATTCCTATGGAAAAGTTTATCCCTGAAAATGCGTATGTAACACCTTTTTCTCATATTTTTCTAGATATGTTTACACAAAAACCGCTTTTATATAGTTTTTTGCTTTCATGCTGGAAAGGTTTTATTGGGGGTATTGTTATGAGTTTTGGTTTTACGCTCTCTCTTTATATTGATAATATATTTGTGATTTTAACAGGACCTTTTATCTACACAATTTTAGAAAATTTTATACTGTCTTTTGTAGGATTGCCACAATATCGATTGGTTACGGCTTTTGATCCTACGACAATAGCTTCTGAAGCCATTACAATAGGCACTTTTTTTGTCAGCCTAGTTTTGATTTGTGCTGTAATTATTTTTATTTATATTTATTTTGGAAAAATAAAACGAGTATCTATCTTTAAGGTATAAAAAGGCGAGAAGATTGGAGGTAGAGGGTTATAATGAAAAGGAGAAATATACACATTGTTGGAAAAGGTAAGCTAATTGCATTATTCCTTGGTAGTCTTTTATATGGAATGAGCCAGCGGGGAGCTTCTTCATTGAGCTATGAACAACATATTCTTTCTGTTATAACGGATCATTACTACTTGATTTATTTTATGATACCCCTGTTTCTGTTCATTTGCTTTTCTGTCATTGAGGATGACAGTGATGTTGTCATTATGAGATATGGTAGATATAGTAGGTATTTCCTATCAAAATCTGCATCAATAGCTGTGATATCAGTGATTTTTATAGGCGTTCTATTAAGTGGAATTAATATAACAGGTATTGGTTTGCCCTTTGAAAATAAATGGACGTTATCAGAGGGGGGAACTCAAGGGGAATTGTTTACAATCTTATCAGGTTACTTTACGTCTCCTTTGACTTGCATGGTAGTTTCAACCTTATATATGCTTTTAGGGTTATGTGTTTCAGGAATTTTTTGTATGTGGCTTGCCCATTTCCTGCTTAAATCGTGGACCATTAAATTGGTTATGGGACTATATATTTTCACTGCAGTGGTGATTAAAATACCAGTTTTGCAGAACCTGCCAATGACAGGATTTAACTACTGGATAATATTCCACCATAACTTAATCGGAGAAAATCGATTATTGATTACCGTGGTTACTACCATTGTGCTGATAATTGTCATACTATATACAGTGAAAAGACACTGGAATTGGCGGTTTGGCTTAACACCATATTATTGCAGGGAGGCTCTCACTAAGAAGAACCTATTGATTTTGACGGTGGTATTGTCTGTTCTTGCTCTATACAAATACTTGCAAAACCCAAATATTATTATGGCAGACGAATGGATTATCCGGCTTTTTGCAGGGCATGGAGTAGGCCAGTTTCATATGATTAGCTTTATAGAAATGCTACTATCAAACGGGCTTCCCATCTATCTACTGGCTATTTTCATAGAAAGGGTAACTAGCAGCCATTCCATTTTTATAACAATAAGGTTGACCAAAAGATATGAAATAGTCAAGGGTATTTTACAAACCTCTTTTATTCTTATAGCCTTCTATGGATTGCTTTTAGTGGCAATACCTGCTATTGGGATATGGATTTTCAACTTACAAATGAGCACACAAACAATCTCACTTTTAGTCTTTTGTGTGGGGTTGAAATTACTGGATATTATCATTCAATTTTTGCTAATCGTAGCAATCTTTTCTGTCACGAAGCAAATAACAATTGGATTTATTGTAATGGTAGCAATCAATTTGCTTTGCATTTTACCTGAGGGAATCAGCGCTTATCTTCCTTTTGGATGTTCAAGCTTAGCAAGGTATATATAAACTTTAAATTATTAAATATGGAGGACTAGCAAATGGGTGCATATATAGAACTTAGAAATATTACTAAAAAATTTTCTCGTAAAGTGGTGTTGAATGATATTTCCCTTTCCGTTGAAAAAGGAACAACTGTAGGCTTGGTTGGTGATAATGGGAGCGGAAAATCTGTGCTATTTAAGATATTATGTGGCTTTGTGAAACCTGATCGAGGGCAAGTTTATATTCAAGGGAAAAAGCTGGGACAAGGAGAAGACTTTCCACAAAACATGGGTGTATTTATTAACTCACCGGGATTTATCGGAGTATATAGTGGCTATAAAAACTTGGAGTTTTTAGCTAATATAAGGGGGATAATTGGTGAAAAGGAAATAAAAGAGGCAATGCAGAAAGTTGGTTTAGATCCGGAAAATAAAACCAAAGTGGATAATTATTCCCTTGGTATGAAGCAAAAGCTTGGGCTTGCTCAAGCGATGATGGAAAACCAAGATATCCTCGTATTGGACGAACCCTTTAATGCCTTAGATAATAAAACCTACAATGATATGAAAGAAATTATTCGCATGTTGCAGGCAGAGGGAAAAACTATATTGCTCACATCCCATAATTATAATGATATAGAGCAGCTTTGTGATACGGTTTTTGAAATTCAAGAAGGTTCATTGCT
>CAZKGP010000105.1:6378-7459 GCA_964552225.1 uncultured Acetatifactor sp. | reverse complement strand
TGCAGAACGTAAGGAAGCAGTCAAAAAATCTTCACAAAGAACTTTTCAGGCATTTAGAATTCACGTTAATAGTGAATTTGAAGTGTTATACGATTTTTTAGAAAAGTTACCCAATATTATGGCACCAGGAGGTCGCATTGCTGTGTTAACGTTCCATTCGGGAGAAGACAGACTGGTGAAACAATCTTTTAAAGCGTTATTACGTGAAGGTGTATATAGTGATATTGCAAAGGAAGTCATACGCCCATCAGCAGAAGAATGTAACATTAACAGTCGTGCCCGCTCTACTAAAATGAGATGGGCCATAAAGGCGTAATTTTGATAGTAAGATTATTTTATGATTTTAAATTTATAATCAATTGACCATCCTTATACGAGAATAGTTTATGATGATTGGGATAAGCCTTTGATCCATCTCTATAAACATCACCAGTTCTAAAAACAGATAGCATAAATCCTATCAATGCGGCATTGATGAAAAGAGGGGTAGGTCCATACGATATAAATGGTAAGGAAAGGGTTCCAAAGAATCCATACCCCAAATTGCTAAACGTATAAAATAAAACCTGTATAACAAATGTAGTTAAAGTAGAAAATGCTACAAGGGTTCCTAACATATTTTTTTGCTTCAATATATGTCTAAAACCTAATATGGAAAAAAGGATAATGATTGATAGAATACTAATGAAAGCAATCCAACCCAAATGGTACGTTAAAAGAGTAAGCATATAATCTTTCTCGCCTGAAGGAAGATACCCTTTATATATGGCTGGAATGGTTCCTTTTCCCATAAACTGAGCTTCCGCAAGTGTATCTCGAATATAACAGTACATATAGCCACCCCCTTGACGCTCAGAATAGGGGTTTAATATTACGCTTATGCGGTCGCTTCGTAATAGAGATGCTGTACCCAGGGCACCAACAATCAAGGTTGGTATTAGGACAATAGCCAATCCAATGGATTTTGCTACACCAAACCATCCTCTAGCGATAGATAAACATAGAACTAATAATGCAGAAAATGTAAATAATAGAAAACCTGAAAAAGTAGGAATAAAAATTAAAATTGCTGCAAGGGGAA
>CAZKGP010000105.1:0-6278 GCA_964552225.1 uncultured Acetatifactor sp. | reverse complement strand
TGCAAGGGGAAATAATAAGGAGAGGTTAGGTAGACCTCCTATAACCCTATAGACCTTACCGTTTATTCTTCCACTAGACAAAAGAGCTAATACGGAAATTGTGATAAGTAAGTAATAAAAGAGAGTAGGACGTTTTCCTAATAGAGTGAAATCTCCATAGTAACAAATTATAAAAAGACCAAAGGCAAAGACAAAAGGAATGGCATTAAAATCCTTTAATGAATAAGAATTTGCTAGAGTGCCAATTAGCATTAAAATTGCAGTTAATGTAATCATAGTCCATTGGGCTTTTGGCTTGTGCGTCTTATCAAGTTCTAAACCCACGGAAACAGCATCACCCATTTGCTTAACAGCCTTTTGGGTGGCTGTAGCTTCGTCGTCACCGTCTGCAAGATAAGCATCTCTTTGATCCAATATATGATTTTCTATTTCCACTGCTACAATAGTTTGGGCCTTTTTCCAACGAATTTGCTCGCAAACAACATCACTATATTTCTTAATTTCATCAGATGATTGCATAACTTATACCTCCGTTCAAAACTTTATTCACAGCCGAGGAATAGATGTTCCACTCATCCTTCTTTTCTTTTAAAAGCTTCTTTCCCTTAGAAGTCAAATGATAGTATTTTCTAACTCTGTCGTTATTGGCTTTTTCTTCATATGATTCCACAATCCCATTTTTCTCAAGATTATGTAATATTGGATATAAAGTTCCTGCCTTTAAATCAAAAGTATGATCGGATCTTTGCGATAGCCTTTCAATCATTTTATAGCCGTACATATCTTCTTCTTCCAATAATTTCAAAATCAAAGTGGTAGTACTGCCTGATAAAAGTCCTTTATCAATAGCCATATATAGCCCTCCTTTATATATAGATTATCTATGCATAATTATATATAGACAATCTATATATGTCAATATAAAAGTTACTATCATAAATATATAGCAATAGGTCGATATAATAGTTATAAAATACTTATTTTTAGTAAATAAAATTATGTGGATAAATGTGATGATGGAGGGATTGTAATGAAGGTTGATATGAATATAAGTTTTTATGCAGGACAAGATAAGGTTACATACCAAAAAGACAAAGGTGATAATAAAAGCTTTTTCGGTGGTAACTTGAATTCGATTCATGATCCAATAGAAGAAAAACGCAAACAAGCAAGGGAACAGGCAATGAAAGTGGTGTCAGATACATTTGCTAATGAGAGAGAAATAGATATTAGCTTAGAGGAAAGAAGAAATAATATAAATAAAATACGGGAAGAAATGAAGGCGGCGAATGAAGAGGTAAACAAGTTTGAACAGCAAAAATTAGATTTAAAAGAATCTTATGGTATTGAAGACGATTCTCAGGAACAACAGGATTTGGACTTGCTTATAAAAGAAAAAAAATCTAGGAGACATGGTAGCGAGATTACGCTTACTGAAGAAGATGAAGCGCGTTTGAAGGAAATAAAATCAGCTGATAGGACAGAGTATCAGGACCGTGTCCTAGAAATCGAAGACTATATAGGTTTATCCAGAAATGAAATAGACGTTTGTAAGGAAAATATTAAAATGGAAAATGCCATTATTGGTGGCATTAAAGCGGAACGTTTAAAATATAATCCTATGCTGGATGCTACTCAACAGGCTGAAGAAATTTTAAAGGCGGCTTCAGAAGAAATTATATCTATGGCAACAGAAGAAGCTGTGGATCATATTGATGATGAATTTGATGAAAAAGTAGAAGCTGCGAAAGATAAAGCAGAAGAAAAAGAGATTCAAGAAGAAAAACTGGAATCGATTAAAGAGAAAAAAGAAGAAGTGGAAGGTCCAGAGCTTCCTTATGAAGATTTGCTTAAATTAAATAGCATTGGTGAGGAAGTAAAGGCGGAAATAGATAATATCATTCAGAAAATGAACTTAGTAGAGGAAGATATTAAAGGAGCATTAGTAGATAAGAAATTATAAATTTATAAAGATATAAATATAGAAAAGGAACAAGAATATGAGCACAGTAAGCGGACATCGTATTTCGATTCCATCTTTATTAAGGGTTGGAAAGGGAACATTAGGTGAAATTGGAACGTATTTAAAAGATAACAAGCTTGAAAAAGTGGTGGTTTATTTTGGCAATGGATTAATAGATATGTTCGGCTATACCGTTTTGACCTCTATGAATCAAAATAAAGTGGAAGTCTTGGAGTACAAGGAACTAGATACCATTCATATCAATGATATTATAGACTTAGCGTTTAGTATCAACCCCAAAACACAAGCGGTGTTAGGAATAGGCGGGGGAAAAGTGATTGATACTGCTAAATATGTAGCTTTTCTTAGAAAGCTACCTTTTATCAGTGTACCAACCTCCTCTTCTAGCGATGGGTTTTCAAGTTCCAGCGCCTCCTTACTGGTGAATCACAAAAGGACCTCGGTTCCAGCTAAATTGGCATATGGAATTATTGTAGACATAGATGTGATAAAAAGTGCTCCTGAGAAATTTATTTATTCTGGTATCGGAGATTTAATGTCTAAAATTACCGCCTTATATGATTGGGTTTATGAGGATAGTCTTGGATATAGTAAGTTAGATGATTTTGCCCTGATGATTGCCAAAAAAGCAGTTAATAGTTTTGTTCGTACTTCTTTTACCAGTATAAAAGACGATTTATTCCTAAGGGAGTTAGTTGATTCCCTAGCAATGAGTGGAATTGCTAATGAGATTGCTGGTAATAGCGCACCATCCAGCGGAAGTGAGCATTTAATATCCCATGCATTAGATAAAATACTGGAGGTTCCAGAGCTTCACGGTGTTCAGGTAGGAATTGCAACTTATCTTATGGCAAAAGTACAAGACCATAGATGGGTACGTGTGAATACTGTATTTACGGAAACAGGATTTTGGGATTATGTAGCTACTCTGAATCTAAAGCGAGAAGATTATTTGGCAGCAATTGATTTGGCACCTAGCGTAAAACCTAATCGTCATACGTATTTACATGAAGAAAAATACAGAGATTTAGCCAAAAAAATACTGATAGAGGACGAAGTATTGAAGAAAATATTTGGATAATTCTAGTATGAGAAAGAACAGTCTTGGTTATAGTATAAATGAAACTTTTTGTTATGCTATGGAGAGACTGAAAGATGAATTATACACAAGTAAGTAAAGATTTAGAAGAAGTATTAGAGATTATTCATGCAAAAGAATTAACAAATGCCCAGAAAAAGAAAATGACTGAGGATGCTCTGGAGTATTTTGACAACAATGTTAGTCCAGGCTGGTTGAAGTATAGGAAATCAGTATCTACTAATTCTGCAGTATTGGAATTTAGGGATGAAGGCTCTATCGTTCAAGGATTATATGGAGAAGAATTTATTGATTGTCTGGGGGGCTTTGGCATTTATACTTGTGGCCATAGAAACCCAGATATTTTAAGCGCTGTAAAAGCACAGTTAGAGCACCAAGCGCTTCATTCACAAGAACTGTTAGACCCATTGCGTGGTTATCTTGCAAAGGCAGTAACAGATATTACTCCAGGAGATTTACAATATTGCTTCTTTACCAATGGAGGAGCGGAAGCTGTTGAAATGTCAATGAAGCTTGCTCGAATTGCTACTGGAGGTCGTTGGTTTATTTCTACAGTAGGTGCATTTCATGGTAAATCCATGGGTGCTGTTTCTATGGGAGGTAAAAACACCTATCGTATTCCTTATCTTCCCATGATACAGCAAGTTCAGCATGTAGAATATGGAGATGCAGAAGCAGCAAGAAAAGCAGCGGCGAATCTAGTTGCAGTTGGTGAAACGGTAGCGGCTATTATTGTGGAACCAATACAAGGTGAGGCAGGCGTAATTGTTCCTCCGAAAGGCTATTTGGCTGAGCTGCGTAAAATATGCGATGAATATGAAATTGCCTTAATTTTTGATGAAATTCAAACTGGAATGGGTAGAACTGGAACAATGTGGAGATGTGAAGCAGAAGGTGTTACACCAGATATTCTCACTTATGGAAAAGCGTTTGGTGGTGGAATTATGCCAATAACAGGCATTATTTGTACCCCTAATATGTGGAGTGAGAAATTAGTTGAAAACCCTTGGCTATTAGGTTCTCCAACCTTTGGTGGTAACCCGGTATGTTGTGCAGCGGCTATCGCAACCATTAAATATATGATAGACAATGATATTCCTGGACAGGCAAAGGCCAAAGGCATACTATTAAAAAAGGGGTTAAAGGAACTTCAAGAAAAATATCCTACGGTAATTGAAGATGTTCGTGGAGAAGGCTTGATGTTAGCTTGTGAATTTATCAAATCAGAAGTGGGTTATTATGTAGCCAAGGAACTTTTTACAAGAGGCATACTAACTGCCGGAACCTTGGTAAATGCCAAATGTATCCGATTTGAACCACCAGCAATTATTACAGAAGAAGAAATAAAAACAGTGCTCCAATGCATGGATAAAGCGCTAGAAGTCACCAAACATGAACTAGGGTTGTGATATCACAAACACCTAAACACTAGAAGAATGGCTCTACCGAGCCATTCTTCTGTGCGAGATTTAGAACGTTCTTAGGTGACGTATTTTGGCACCTTAGAAGTTCTTCTCGCACTTTTAGAGACCATTTGCCATTTCAGCTCTAAATTTCTTAGCAAGTTCTTCCTGCCAATTTCCAATTGGTTTTAGGCGTCCCATAAAGAAACGAAGTGTTTCTGGTTCCTCATCGAATATAAGTCCACCAATCATTTTACGGTTTTCATACAACCATCCAATACGGTCTGCAACAAATTTCATATGAGAAAGGGTAAATACACGTTTTGGAACAGCTAAACGAACCAATTCCATATTTGATAATTGCTCAGAACCATCAGGATTTCTCTGCTCTGACAAGGTTCCTCTTTCCATGCCACGTACGCCAGAAGCCAAATAAATAGCAGCAGCTAAAGCACCAGCAGGATATTGCTCTTGTGGAATATGGTCTACAAATCTACTTGCATCCACGTGACAACCTAACCCACCAAATGGGGTAACTACAGGTACACCTTTTTTCTCAAGTTCCTTACCCAATGCTTCTACGAATAAAGGTGTTTGACTGATTACATGGAAATCTAGTGTTTCACGAAGACCAACAGCAATTGCCTCCATTTCACGAACAGACATACCGCCATATGTTAAAAATCCTTCATATAAAGGAATTAATTCACGCATTTTATTTAAATATGTTTCATTAGAAGTAACAATTCCGCCACCACGTGCACAACCTAATTTACGAGCAGAGAAATAGATAACATCCATATAGGAAGCCATTTCCAGAACGATATCTTCTAAGGAACGATCCTTACAAGCGTCTTCTCTTGTCTTGATAAAATAAAGGTTGTCTGCTAATAAGCTGGCATCAAATACAACCATAATACCTTTTTCATGACAATAGTCAGAAACATCATGCATATTCTGAAGAGATACAGGTTGTCCACCTACTAGGTTAGTTCCTGCCTCAATTCTTACAAAACAAATATTATCTGCACCATGTTTATCCACTTCTTCACGTAATTTGTTCATATCAAAATTACCTTTAAATGGATTGGTGCTGACAGTACAGCTTGCTTCATCACCAACGACTTCAATTACTTCGCCTCCAAGACGTGTAATGTGAGATTTGGTGGTAGTAAAATGGTAATTCATAAGTGCCTTTGTACCTGGTCTTACGAAAGAATTGGCAATAATATTCTCACAAGCACGTCCCTGATGTGCAGGCAAGAAATATTTTGTACCGAAGAAATCTTGTAAAGTTTTCTCCAAACGGTAAAAAGTGCGACTGCCAGCATAACTATCATCTGCCATAAACATTGCACTGTACTGTGCATCACTCATAGCATTTACGCCACTATCTGTTAACATATCCAAAAATACATCTTCATTACGAAGTAAAAAGGTATTACTTCCAGCATCTTGGATAGCTTTTAACCTTTCTTCAACTGGTAGTAGGTGTACTCTTTGCACCATACGTACCTTATGCATTTCCAAAGGTATAGACTCCCCCGAAAAAAAACCTACATTGTCATTTACTTGACTCATATCTGTGTACCCTCCAATAATTTAGCGATTTAAACTGCAAAAGTATTTTACATAATTATAACTTTATCATACGCAAATATTAAAGTCAATGTAGTAAAAATAATATGTCTAAATATCAAAAAAAGGTGTTGCTTTCATAAAAGCAACACCTTTAAATATTGTGTGCCAGGCATGGCACTAATCTAGCTAGTGAAAGTCTAGCCACGGGTAT
>CAZKGP010000104.1:0-7586 GCA_964552225.1 uncultured Acetatifactor sp. | reverse complement strand
AATCCAACCAAATTGCCTATCGATGTAAAAAATGCCTTCATTATCGTTACGTTATTTACTACTAGCCATTCAGAAATTCCAACTCGAATCATCATTTTTAAAATGACTTCAAATCTCATTTCTTCCCGTATGTCTACGCTTTCCGAACAAAATCCAATGACAAAAAACAGTACTACTAGAGATGAACCTACTCCAACGAAGATAGGTTCTATTCCTTCAATGACTGCCCATGGACCGCCGCCCTTAAAATCCACGGGCGACTGACCGAGCAATGAAAATACAAGTGCTATCTGATTGTTCCAAAAACCAAATACCATCTCCAGAAGGTCAAGGATCTGTTCTCCAAGATTGAAAATATCCATACTTGTGTCTCACCTCTTTCTGTTGATTTGGGAATCTAACCCATTGTTTTTCTAGAATCCTAAGATAGTTAATACGGATGAAATACCCGCCATCATAACACCTGCCACAATACCCTTAAGTGCTGAGTTCATGGTAGAAGAATCCTGCTGTTGATACGCTTGTGCAAATTCCATAACATTCTTTGCAAGGATAATGACACCAACTGCACCGATAATTGCAATAACCAATGTCTTTAAGTTATCAAGTGGCTGAGTTACTGAACTTGTATCCGCAGCTGCCATTACTTGTGTAGAAAATAAACTGCAAGCCATAATGGCTCCTGAAAATGCAGGAATTACTTTCTTCTTCGTTCCTACAAAAAATCCGTCTTTCTTTGTTTCCTTATTCGTTATATTAATCGCTTTCTTATTCATAAATAATTTCTCCTTCTATAATTTTTTGGACAAAAAAGCCGGATAGAAATGAATCAGCTTCACTTCTTCCGGCTTCGTTTATCTTCTATTGTTATTAGTTTCTATAAAAACAGGATTGCTCCTGGGACTAAATTGAATCGGGCTTTCCCCGATATGTTACTGCAGTAATCACCTCCTTAAAATTGGCACAAAAAAACAGCCTATGATAGCTGCTAATTTTTGTTTCCTATAATTTATTTTTGTACATTCAGACTCATAAAAATATTTCATACTTTAATCTGCTTTCAAATTCAAACCACTTAAAATTTCAAAGGTTTTGCGAATCTCTGCCATCTGCAAAGCACTTGTCTCCGGATAAAAGAATTCTAATATATTCTCCATTGGCATCTTAACTGCTACAGCTCGCTTAAGTTCAGCAATCTGCTCATTTGAATACTTCCAATGCAACATACGATTTGTAATAGTGTCTTCCCCTTGGCAAGGCGAGAAAAACAGCCAAAGAAGAAGTTTGAGTTGGCTCAGCAGATAAATAGGTTGAAGAAAGAGTTGGAGGGGATTTGATGAATAAGACGGAGTTTATTGAGTCGTATATAAAGACCTTGGAAGACATGTTAGAGCAATACCCAAGTGAAGAGGTTGATGAGAATGCGATATTTGACTGCATTCAAGAAATTAGAAGTGTCTTTATTCGTGAAATCCCCGAAATTGATGATGCTGTTTGGTTTAGAAGCGGAACTGCCGAAAGAGATGCAAATTCCGTAATTGGCATTCTAAAACTAAAAATCATCAATGATGGAACGCTTACAGGATTTTCTGATAAAAAACAATTAGAAAAAAACCTAAAGGAGTTGCGGTTGGAGTTTAATGGGATTAAAGATACCATCGAAGAATACACCTCTGACGGCAATATTATCAATTATATTGGGCAGTTAGATAAAGCGATAACCTCTTGCGACATTGACAGTATAAAATATTGCTTGGAAAGCATTGAAGAATGGTATGGCAAAAATATTGGTGCAATTCATAGCAACCAATTTTGCTTCAATACAACCAGTCACGACGAGAACAAGCAGAAAATAGAGAAGTTCAAAAATTCCTTTGAAAAATATGATGGCTTATCAATACAAGCATATGAAACATCAGATAATGCAGGCGAACCGCTTATATTCTTAAGCCACAAATCAGATGACAAAAAATATGGAGATGCTCTGGAGCGGTTTGTTGTCGGCTTAGGGGTGAAGAACAACCAGTTGATTTATACTTCACATCCGTTACATAAAATTCCTCTTGACTCGAACATATACGACTATCTGAGAAAGAATATTTACAGCAAAGTCTTTATGATTATTTTATGGTCGGATGCGTACCTCGATAGCCCCGCTTGCTTAAATGAAATGGGGGCGGCTTGGGTAACTCAAAGCGACTATACAAACATCTATGTTCCGACATTTTCTTTTGGAAATCCAAAGTATCACGAGTGTGCGGTTGATACGAAAAAGATGGGAGCAGTCCTTAATGGGGACGAGCATTGCAAAACAAATATGATTGAGCTTAAAGATAAAATACAAAGCCTTTTCAATCTTGAAAATGACGAAAAGGAAGTTATGTATTTGCTTGACCAATTCATAAAAGAGATAACGGAGGAACAAAATAATGGACAAGCTTAAAATGCACAGCCTTAACAAGCTGGAAGAAAATATTAAGATTGCATCAGATGCAAAATCCAATTCACTAAGTTCGGAAGAACTAAAAATATTTGAAAGTGTAAAGGCAATTATGCTTGAAAAGACAAAGATTCCTTGCACCTCTTGTGGTTACTGTATACCATGTCCATTTGGTGTTGATATTCCAGGTTGTTTTGCAAGCTATAATGATAAATATTTGCTAGGATTAAAACAAAACAGGTGGGCATATATGCAAACTTTGGGTGTTCTATCAAAGGAACCAGCCTATGCTTCAATTTGTAAAGATTGTGGAAAATGTGAAGAGAACTGTCCACAAAAAATTCAGATACGCAAAGAATTAAAGATTGTTAAAAAGGAAATGGAAATACCTTTTTTCAAACCAATAGTAAGAATTGCACGTAAGATAACAAGAGTAGAATGATAGAATAGGGACAAGAATAATAAGGGGGTATGGGGATAATGAAAAGAATTTTGAGTTTATTTTTAGCATTTGTATTAATAGCGGGAATTATATTCACACCTACAACAGATGTATTTGCATCTATTGATGTCAAGGTAATATTGGATGGTCAAGAATTAATATTTGATTGATTCTTTGCAAGTTCCAAGCGTATAGCTATTTTACTCTCACCTACTGAGCTACAACTCCCCCTATGATATCTATTAGCTCAACCATATTCAAAAATTCATCACTGGTAGATGTAACGCTTCCATGATGACCTACCTTTAATACATTCACACTTAAATCAAGATGAAGCTACTATTAAATGATAGCAGCAGGGAACCTGCAGTATTCTTGGTCCTAATTTAGAAAAAGAAATGCTTACTCAAAAAGCCTTGGAATGCTTTGATTACTTTTATACTTTTTTATCTTATTTGATGCTAGATTGAGAACAACGGGAGAATACTTTATAATATGTTTAAATTTGGTATTAAAATTGAAGTATGAAACGATATTTACATCATAGCACCAATCACAAGAGGTAGTCCCCTCTTAGCTAGCGGTTTTGAATTTGACTTTAATATTGTTACAATATATAATTTTACTAATTGTTGTTGATAAGGTTATCAATATAATTAGAAAGGATTGAGAGGTGGTGATTGAACTCTAAGTATTGGGGAATACTTTACTAGAAGGAAAAAAAAGATAAGCTGAAAGGGTTTAAGATTTAAATTTTAAGAACGACAATGTCATAATAATGACTAAATTTAAAGTGAGGAGAATTCTTATGTTTAAAAGAAAAAACAAAAAATTTCATGTGTTGATTGTGCTAGTAATTGCTAGTTTATTATTAATGGTTGGCTGTACTGGTAATGGAGGAGTAACGAATGATAAAGTTTTAAAAATAGGGCAAGCGCCTTACGATTATGAAGTTCCATTTGTAGAAATTACTAAGCAAATTGCTGAGGAACAAGGTTATACGGTTGAAATTGTAGAAGGTGATGTCGCATTTATGTTTTTATCTTTAACACAAGGTGATATTGATATATGGCCAGGTGTTTGGCTGCCTTCAATTCACGAAAATTATCATAATCAATATGGTGATCAATACGAATTAGGAAATGCTATTTTTGAAGATGCTTCAGTAGGTTGGGTTGTTCCAAATTATGTTGAGGCTGATACAATTGCTGATTTAGTTGGTAATGAGGATATGGTTGATGGTAAGTTGATAGGTTTTGAACCAGGTTCAGGGATGATGTTACTTAGCGAAGAAGTCGTTGAAGGTTATGATTTAGATATTGAGATTATTGAAGGTACATTATCTGCTATGATGGCAGAAGTAGATTATGCAATTCGTCAGGAAGATCCAATTTTGTTTTTAGGATGGCGTCCTCATATAATGATGCGTAAGTATGATGTTAAAGTATTAGAAGATCCTAAAGGATTTTGGGAACTTGATGGCGAGTATTGGGGAATGCGTATTAATTTAGAAGAGTCAGCACCAGATATTTATAATTATTGTAAAAACTTTGAAATGAGTCTTGATGAAACAGAAGAGTTTTTATATGGTTATCAAGAAGATGGCAAAAATATCGAAGATTTAGCAAAGGAATGGATTGAAAATAATCGCTCTCAGATTGATACTTGGTTGCAAAAATAACTAGTGGAGGAAAGGCTATATATGAATATTATTGAAGTCAAAAACCTTTATAAAATATTTGGGAAAAACCAAGAAAAGGCACGTGAGTTACTTAACAAAGGGTATTCTAAAGAGCAGATATTAGAAAAGACTGGTAGTACTATTGCAGTTGACAATGTCTCTCTCTCGATTAAGGAGGGAGAAACATTTGTTGTGATGGGTCTTTCAGGAAGTGGTAAATCTACTTTGATTAGATGTTTAAATCGTTTGATTAATCCAACTCAAGGTCAGATTATTGTTGAAGGTACAGACATCACGGAACTAAATAAACAAGAATTACAAGATTTGAGACGTCAGAGCATAAGCATGGTTTTTCAAAGTTTTGCAATCTTTCCCCATAAAACTATTTTAGAAAATGTGGTTTATGGTTTGAAAATTAAGAATGTTAAAGAAACTGAGCGTAAAAAAAAGGGCTGTGAAACTATTGAATTGGTAGGATTAAAGGGTTATGAAGATTCCTATCCTGGCCAATTAAGTGGCGGAATGCAACAAAGGGTAGGATTGGCAAGAGCCTTGGCGTCAGATACAAAAATTTTATTAATGGATGAAGCTTTTAGTGCGTTGGATCCATTAATAAGAAAAGAAATGCAAGACGAATTAATAGAATTGAAAAATGTGATGAATCGAACGATTGTATTTATTACTCATGATTTAGATGAAGCTTTGAGACTGGGAGACAGAATTGCTCTTATGCAAGATGGAAAAGTTGTTCAGGTTGGGACGCCTGAAGAAATCTTAATGTCTCCTGCTACAGAATACGTTGAAAAGTTTGTTGAAGATGTGGATCGTTCTAAGGTTATTACCGCTGAAATGACGATGCAAAAAACATCAGCAACCATTATATATGATAGGGATGGACCTCGGGTTGCATTACATACAATGCGCAAGCACGGGATATCCAGTGTGTTTGCTGTAGATAGAAAGGGACACTTAATGGGATTAGTTTTTTCAGAAGATGCATTAGGAGCAATTGATAAGAAACAAGATAATTTAGAAGAGATTTTACAAACAGATATCCCCACTGTTTTACCTAATACACCGTTAAAAGATGTTTTTACACATTTATCAGGTAAAAGCTTGCCTCTTGCTGTTATCAATGAAAACAATAAACTGTTAGGTGTTATTGTCCGCGGTTCAGTGATGGCTAAGCTTGCAGAGAGAGGGGGAAGAAGTCAATGATTGATTTTGTAATACCTTTAGCAGATTGGGTTAATACAATTTTTGATGTAGTTAATTATTATATAAGTCCCACCTTGCGTTCTTTCAGTTCTTTTTTAGAAGGAATTATTCGTCAGGCAGAATCAATTTTATTGTGGTTCCCCTCAGGCGCACTTATGGTAGTTTTAGGTTTGATTGTTTGGAGATTGGCGGGCAAGAATTTAGGAATATTTGCGTTTGTAGGTTTGTTAACTATTTATGGTATGGGCATATGGGAGGCTACGGTATCAACAATTGTATTGGCATTATCAGGTACTGCTATTTCTCTGATTATTGGCGTGCCATTAGGTGTTTTAACCTCTCAAAACGATACAGTTCAGAAGATTGTTCGACCAATTTTAGATTTAATGCAAACTTTACCAAGCTTCGTTTATTTAATTCCAGCAGTAATGTTTTTTGGTATGGGTAAAGTGGCCGCTTTGGTTGCGACTATGATTTTTGCTATGCCACCAGCTGTTCGATTAACTAATCTAGGTATACGAGAAGTCTCTAAGGAAATGGTGGAAGCGGCACGTTCATATGGTTCGAATAAATGGCAGATGCTTTTTGATGTTCAGTTGCCCCTTGCACTGCCAACAATCATGGCTGGCGTGAATCAGTGTATTATGATGTCTTTATCTATGACAGTCGTTGCTTCGATGATTGGTGCAGGTGGATTAGGTTCCATTGTTCTAAGATCAATGCAAACACTTGATATTGGTATGGGCACTGTAGGTGGTTTAGGTATTGTTGTTTTAGCGATTCTCCTTGACCGCATGACAGAAACCATTTCTATAAAACAAGAGATCAAGAAGAAATAATATTATAGAGTTAATGGGGACGTACATTCTTTGTCAACTTCTTACTGACAAAGAATAAACAAGATGGTACGATTTGGTAAGGGCTTTGAAGTCAAGAACTTCAGAGGGACGGATAGTTATCTATATCTTGAGCAGATTTTGCTTTCCAGTAAGAAGCCGCCGATGGCGAGGATTGAGCTTGAAATACGCTATAACAAGTCAATTAACCGTGAGACCCGTATTCTTGGCGTTGGCGATGACCTGTATCATATCTCGCAGGAGATGGAACAGTACAAGGGCTACACCATATCTGAGATTGACCCGCTCCGTGGAACGGTGACTTTTACGAATAGCGATGTTATCAGCACAGGCGATGTTGTCGGCGATGTTTCCGAAAAGGATATGCGGCGCATTCAGATTAGGGAAACGATTTTGTCTCACTTTGAAAAAGAAGAAGAGCTTTATAATATGGGCATCAAGTCCTTGTCGCTGTTCTTCATTGACGAAGTCGCGAAATACCGCCAGTATGACGAAAACGGCGAGGAACTGCTTGGTGAGTACGGCAAGATGTTCGAGGAGGAATACATAAACGTTCTGAACGAAAATATCACGCTATTTGATACCCCATACCAGAAGTATTTGAAGTCCACTTGCAGCGATGTTTCGGCTGTTCACAAGGGCTATTTCAGCATTGATAAAAAGACAGGTAAAAGTATCGACAGTCAGCTAAAGCGGGGCAGCGAGTTTTCGGATGATATTTCAGCCTACGACCTCATCCTTAAAAACAAAGAGCGGCTGCTGAGCTTTGGCGAGCCGACACGCTTTATCTTCTCCCACTCCGCCCTGCGCGAGGGATGGGATAACCCGAATGTGTTCCAAATTTGTACGCTCAAGCATTCCGATAGCCAGACGGCAAAACGGCAAGAGGTTGGCTGGTACTATGTCAAGTCTTGGTACAAGTTAAAACGGAACTTTTTTGTTAGTTCG
>CAZKGP010000103.1:0-7621 GCA_964552225.1 uncultured Acetatifactor sp. | reverse complement strand
TAACAAGGCTGCTCCTGTATTAAATACCATTTTAACGCTCCTTTCTCTAGTCCCTGATTCATTTTTCTATCTCCCTTTTTCTTTATCCTCCATAATTTCATGTTTTGACTTCTATACTATTATTATTTTCTCAATATTATATGACGTATAATATTGTTTTCACCCATAGTATATGTCATATAGTATTATATGTCAACATATTTATTAAATATTTTTAGGTATCGCCTTCGACATACAAAAAGAACCCCTATAACGTAACCATCCTCACTTTATAGGGGGCACATTATAGGGGTCTCATATATTATATTTATTATTATCTTTATTTTTCCATCTTCCAAAAGAAGGCACTATATGGAGGTAGTTTACTTCCTCCGCCAAAATCGTGTTTTTCTCCAGTGATTAAATCCACTGCTGTTCCACAACCAGCATCAAAACTAGCACTAAACTCTTGATCATCTGCATTGATAGCCACTAATACTCTTTCTAGTTCATCTTTTCTTTCAAATATACATTGTTTATTCGTTAATACTATAGAACGAAAGCTGCCATAGTTTAATGCAGAAGAATTCTTCTTAGCTTCTGCTAATTGAGCAATCCAATCACACAGTTCATTCCAAATAGGTTTCTCCAAAGAAGGTCGTAATCCCGGATCACCATCCTTCTTATCTCCTTCTATTCCCCATTCACTACCATAGTAGACACATGGAATTCCAGGCATTCCAAATGCAAGCGCATAGATAAGTGGTAAGTGCTTTTCATTTTCTAATATACTTGCAACTCTAGAAACATCATGGTTGTCCACAAATGATAACAGATGTTTTCCTTTATAAAGAGTCCATTGCTCTGGGCCAAATTGACGAAGTAAGGAATGAATAATTTCATAAAGATTCATACTATTAAAGCTACTATGCAATCCTTTATAACATTCGTAGTTTGTAGCAGAGTGAAGCATCTCATCATTCATTAAACGATTATAATCCCCATGAAGCATTTCACCTAATAAAAAGAAATCAGGTTTTAACTCACTGCAAAATTGACGCAACCTTCTAAGAAAATTTTCATCTAAGCTATAAGCTACATCTAATCGAATTCCATCTATATCAAATTCCTCAATCCACGTTTTTACAGCATCAAACAAATACTGGATTACCTCTTCATTGTGTAAGTTAAGTTTAACTAAATCATAATTACCTTCCCAACCTTCATACCATAAACCATCATTATAATAAGATTGACCGTTCAAGTCTATCGAGTGAAACCAGCTTATATACTGGGATTCTCCCCTCTTTTGTATCACATCCTGAAATGGCTCAAATCCTCTTCCAACATGATTAAATACACCATCTAATACCACTTTAATTTGATTATCGTGAAGCATATCACATACTTCCTTAAAGTCAGCATTTGTTCCCAATCTAACATCTATCTTTTTATAATCTCTAGTATTATACCCATGATTATCTGATTCAAAGATTGGGGAAAAATAAATCCCATTGGCTCCCAGTTGTTTAATATGGGGAATCCACTCCTTTATCTTTAAAATACGATGTTCTAAAATCCCATCATTTTCAAATGGTGCACCACATAATCCAAGGGGATATATTTGATAAAAAACACTTTCATAAGCCCACATAATTTGCCTCCTTAATTTAACTTGTTGTTTTCATATTACACTTTTTAATCCACACTTTCCACATTTTTCTTTTTACAAGGTCACTTTAGTTAACATAATATGTGTTTAATGACCTTTTTCATTTTACATAACATTGTTGACCCAATAAGTACTATCGTTTGCATTTTATCACTTTTCCGTTTTATGTCAATTATGATAAATGTGTCGCTTTTTTAGGTTTTCGACGTGTTAATCCACACTTTCCACATAGTTATCCACGATATCTGCATGTGTTATATGCTAAAAAGGATTTAACCACATAAATTATATCATATGTTATTTAAGTATTTTTTAATCTTATCTCTGTTTTTATGCATTAACATAACTTATTTTTTCTCATTATCATTATGTAAACCTAGTTATCCACATTTTTTAAAATAACACTTATTATGTGTATAACTATTTTACAACCATGAATCCCAAAATCGTTCTACGCGCCTAGAAATTGTCTCAACATCTACCACTTCAAACGTCTCCCATTCTCTTGGAAACATTCTCTGATAGGAATATTGCAAGAAACGTTCATCCAATAATGCAATTACTCCTATATCATCTACCGTTCGTATCACACGCCCTGCAGCCTGCATTACTTTATTCATTCCAGGGTATCGATAGGAGTAGTCAAATCCACTTTCTTCATTGCTATCAAAGTAGTTTTTAATAATTTCTCTTTCATAACATACTTGTGGAATTCCTGTACCTACTATAATAGCACCGATTAAACTATCGTTTTTCAAATCTATACCTTCGCTAAATATTCCCCCTAAAACACAAAATCCAATTAATGTATGGTCTTCGTCAAATTCAATATCCATAGAAATAGGCAGTTGAATATCATACTGTTCATTCCCTTCAAATTTTGCCAGGAAATCTTCTCTATCCTGTTCATTCATCCTTTCTTGCTGAATGATACATTCCTTTTCATCATCTGCAAAAAATTCCAAATACTTGTCATAGATGGTATGCAAAAAAGAATAGGAGGGACAAAATACCATATAATTGCCATGACGGTTTTTAACAATATTGTCTATATGCCTGGCAATATTATAGTATTCATCATCAGATCGTCTACTATACTTACTAGTTACATCATTCGCTATTAGAAGCGCTCTTTTCTCAGGATTAAAAATAGATTGTGCATATACCTCATAGTCCTCAGCGTTGCCCCCTAATAAGCTTTTATAATATTGTATAGGGAGAAGGGTTGCTGAGAACAAAATACTACTTCGACCTTTTTTCATACATTCTTCTAGATTAACGGATGGATTCACACAAAAAAGCTTTAGTGAAAATCTATTTTGCTCATTCAGTTGAGTGTATTTCACGTAGTTTTTATCAACTCGCTCGTAAATATCTAAGAAATGACAAATATTAAAATAGAAGTCTAGAATCAAATCACGAATAGGATTTATTTGTTCCTCTTGCTCTTCTAGATAATTATCAATGGTGCTATACAAACGTTGTACTGCTTGTACTAGTGGATCAATTTCACTTACAATACAGTAGGTTTCACATTCTCTTTTTAATTTTAGCATCTCATTATTACATTTTTCTAATCTCTTTCCAATTCTAGAAGCATATCCTAACCTAACCAAAACGCCGCTATCTTTCTGCGCTTCTCCTTGGTCCAACTTAACAAGTATATTCCTTAGCTCCATAAATTCTTCTTTCACTAAAGTCGCACTATACATTTCTCTTCCACGGTCTAGAAGATTATGGGCCTCATCCACTAGAAAAATGTGATTTCCACTTGCGCCCTCAGCAAAAAAACGCTTTAAGTATACATGAGGATCAAAGAGATAATTATAATCCGCTATGATACCATCAGAAAACAAGCTCATGTCTAAACACATTTCAAAAGGACATACGGTATGTTTTCTTGCATATTTTTCAACATTTTCCCTTGTAAAACTTTCTTCTTTGGTTAGTAAATCGTACACTGCATCATTGATTCGGTCATAATGTCCCTTGGCATAAGGACAATGCTCTGGGTTGCAATTGGTTTCTCCTGTAAAGCATATCTTTTCCTTTGCAGTTAATATTACGCTTTTAAACTTCAAACCATGTTCTCTTAGAAGGACAAATGTATTATCAGCGACTGTTCTCGTAATGGTTTTGGCTGTAAAATAGAAAATTCTATCTGCCATGCCTTTACCCATGGCTTTAATAGAAGGAAATACTGTTGAGATTGTTTTTCCAACACCTGTAGGTGCCTCTAAGAAAAGTTTTCTTTTGTGATATATCGTCTGATATACATTTGCAACTAATTCTTTCTGCCCCTCTCTGTAAGGAAATGGAAAATTAAGATTATCGATAGATTTTTGACGGATTTGCTTCCATTCCCATTGGTAATCCGTCCACACTAGATATGCTGTGATTAATGACTGAAACCATTTCTCTAGTTCTTGCATATTACACTCTTCATAAAAATAGCGAATTTCTTCTGTTTCTATATTACAGTACGTCATACGCACTTGTATATTTTCTATATTTTTCTGGATTCCATAAATATAGGCATAGCACTTAGCCTGTGCCAAATGCAGAGGAGCTGGCTCCTTCATTCTATGAATCTCACGATAAGTCCCTTTAATTTCATCAATAACCACCTCTTCCTTGCCTGTTTGCTGATTGGTGGTGTTAATAATTCCATCTGCTCTACCTTCTACTACTAGTACATAATTGGGTGTTACATGAGTATAGCGCAGAGACACCTCTGCTTCATATTCAGCCCCCATACGTCGCTGAATCATTCGATGAATTCTTCCACCCTCCTGCATCGCGTCACTGCCTCCTACGCGATGTCTGTTATCTATATCTCCTTCACGTAAAATGAATTCTACCAATCCTCGAACAGAAATACTCATTTGTGCCTCAGGAAGAGTCTCCTGAGTCGTATTTTTCACTTCCACAATGCTTGTACCTCCAACCTTCCTATAGAACAAAAAAAACTCCCTATAAAGATAGTACTCTATCTTACATAGGGAGTCAATTTGACTTTATCAAAGTCTTTAATGTCTTTGCGTGCACTTCTTCTGCCTTAGCATGCAATACTGTATTTTGTCAGAAATGCTTCCAAACGGCTATTATAACCATCATATGCCACAGTTAGAGGTTTGGCAAAGTTCAGCCCATATACTCCAAGAAATGACTTAGCATCCACAACATATCTGTTATAGAAAATATCGATGTCAAAATCACATTTGGAAGTAATATTGATAAAATCCTGAACCATATCTGGTGTCATCCTAATTACTCTTTCCATCATTACCCTTCCTTTCAAATTACAAAAATAAATTTATCCTTTACTGATAGTATAAATCATTTTTTCATGAATTATACATATGTAAAGAATCTTCCATTAGTTAATTGAATTATAGACTATTTTGACAAAAAGTAAAGACATTTTTTTCCACAATTTACCATGCATTTTACAATAAATTTAATTATTTTACACTTTTCCCAATTAAATGATTTATTTAGTTTTTTATTAAGGCAATTTATACAAAGCAATTTTCGGAAAACGTTTTTTACACGGAATATTTTGTCAATAATTGTCAAATTCTACCATGTATTCTTGGTAGCGTAGTGGTAGCATATTTCGCTGTAATTTAATGTTTTTGCGTTCTTTTATAGCTATTTTATGACAAAAATAAGTAAATAGTTCCTGATACTTTATTTCTTCACTTGATAATTTCCACATATCGTTATCTTCAAAAAATTCACTGCCATGTACAAAGTACCATTCCTTCCCTGCTGGATGGATTCCATACAAGTCTCTCCCTTCGTCAGCTATCATAAAATTCTCCATAGGGAATCTATCTGCAAAATGGGGCATCAACATATTTAAGATGTTATTCTTGGGGCCTATCTTAGAAAACAATATGCCATTCTCTAACTCTTGAAATCTAACAAACCCTTTCAAATTATGCCCCTCATTATTAACCGCCCTTGCCAGTTTAAAGGCCTTATTGATGGAATCATTAGACAAGTTGTCAAATAAATGTCCAGGAGCGCTTTTTGAGTGAAGCCCATATACAATAGTCTGATATACTGCTTGGGCTTTCTCCTCGCTTTCAGAATAAAGAGCCGCACATAAAAACTCAAAATCCTCCTCTCCAAATATTCTATGTAGCGACCGAGTAACTTTCCACGCTTTTTCTGCATCCGACTGTACTGTAATATACTCTGCAAATAGAACCAATTCATCTGTCAACGAGATTCTGGTATCTGCATGATTCCGTTTCTCTTCATACGCTCTATAAATAGCAGTAAAAATACCTTCCAAAGAATCCTCACACTGATATATTATCATTCCAATTCATCCTTCCTTTTAAATCTGTCCTGATGCCACTTGTAATTTATCATCAATAACTGGCTGCCCCATATAGCCACCTGTATCAAATAAAGACATTTGCTTATAGGTCATGCCATCACTTCCAAATTTGATTCGATCCTTATCATAAGTAAGGTTACGTACAATATAGTCTTCTTCTATTTTAGTAGGGTACATCATTCTTCCATTACATGTTATAAAATATACCGCTCGTTTCATAACTACGCCGATTTTCTTCAAGTCTGGAAAGGTTAGGTTGCCACTACGCCTCGCAGCCACTATCCTTTGTGCACTTTTTACACCAATTCCAGGTATTCTAAGAAGCTTCTGTAAGGGTGCTCTATTGATTTCAATTGGAAATTCTTCTAAATGCCTAACCGCCCAGTCCTCTTTTGGATCTAACATAACATTGAAAAAGGGTCTATTCTCATCTAGAAGTTCCTCTGCTCTAAAACCATAAAACCGAAGTAGCCAATCTGCCTGATATAATCTATGTTCACGAAGAAGTGGAGGGCCACCTGGTGTTGCGGGAAGATTAGCATCCGTATTTACATTAACAAAGGCAGAATAAAACACTCTTTTTAGTGCAAAATTTTGGTACAATCCTTCTGCCACGTTCATAATCTGATAATCACTTTCGGGAGTTGCCCCAATAATCATCTGTGTCGATTGTCCGCCTGCCACAAATCTTGGTGCATGTCGATATGCTACAATTTCATTTTTGTTAGCAATGATTCCATTTTGTATCTGACGCATTGGAGTTAAAATGTTCTTACGATGTTTATTAGGCGCCAATTCACGTAAGCCTTCTGCCGTAGGTAATTCCAAATTAATGCTCATTCTATCCACTAAGAATCCAGTCTGACGAATAATTTCTGCATCAGCCCCTGGGATTCCTTTCACATGAATATAACCATTAAATCGATATTTATTACGTAATAAAAATATCGTTCGATATATTAGTTCCATAGTATAGCTGGGACTATGAATAATACCTGAACTTAAAAATAATCCTTCTATATAATTCCTACGATAAAACTCCATAGTTAAGGTACATATCTCCTCTGGTGTAAAAGTAGCTCTTGGCACATCATTAGAACATCTATTCAAACAATATTTACAATCGTAAACACATTCGTTCGTTAGGAGGATTTTCAAAAGGGAAATACAACGTCCATCACTGCTAAAACTGTGGCAGATTCCTGACGCAACGCAATTTCCCATATTCTTACCGTCACCTTTGCGATCCACGCCGCTAGAGGTACATGCCACATCATATTTAGCCGCATCTGTAAGAATTCCCAATTTATCCATTATGGTCTTTTCATTCCCTAACGCCAAATACTCCATCTTCTGCCACTCCGTTTCACCACATACGCCATACAGAACAGACGTTCTTTTTAACAGAATAGCACGTATGTTCTGTTTTTGCAATAGTTATTTAGTTAAAGTTTAGACTTCAGCTAGTCATAGAATGGGGCGAAGTAGTCATAACCATTCCATTCGCCCCCGCTCCCGCTCGGCAAAAAACGTAGCGGTACTAAGATTTCACCTGCGTCTGCGACTTGCTGAAATCAAGTGCCGACGTTTTTTAACGGGGCTCTTTGAAACGGTTA
>CAZKGP010000102.1:0-7636 GCA_964552225.1 uncultured Acetatifactor sp. | reverse complement strand
GAATTAGAGAATGCAATATGAAGTAGTTAAATTATCATGTACCTGTAACGTAAATGGATGTATACTTATTATAGTTAAGTTTAGGCGGAAAGAATGGGTGAATTTGTATGGAACAAAAGCTATATCATAACCTTGAATGCTATATGAAAAAATGTATGGTAGATAGTGCACATGACAAGGAACATATTTATCGTGTTTTGTATCTTGCGCTGGATATTGCCAATAATGAAAAAGAAGTTGATCAAGATATATTAATTGCGGCATGTTTGCTACATGATATAGGACGTGAGGCACAGTATAAAGATCCACAGGTTTGCCATGCACAAGTTGGTGCAGAAATGGCGTATAAATTTTGTATAAAACAAGGTTTTTCCCAAACAAGTGCGCAACATATAAAGGAATGTATTTCCACACATAGATTTAGGGGAGATAATAAACCTGTCAGCATGGAAGCAAAAATTTTGTTTGATGCTGATAAGCTTGATGTTTCTGGTACGATGGGGATTGCACGCACATTGCTTTATAAGGGGATTGTTGGGGAACCCTTATATAATACAGATGAAAAAGGGTATGTGCTTGATGATACTAAGGATGGAGGACCATCATTTTTACAGGAATATAATTCTAAATTAAAAAATATTTATGCTAATTTTTATACGAAGCGAGCAAAAGAAATTGCACTTGAACGACAACAGTCAGCTGTTTTGTTTTATGAGAATTTGGTGGCGGAGTTATTATCTACTTATAATATTGGGAAGCATTATTTAAGTAGTGCAATAGTGAAAGGTAATAAGAGTGGTGAATAAAATGGGAAAATTATCTGATTTACCTAATATAGGGAAAGTAGTCGAAATGCAGCTAAATGAAGTGGGAATTGAAACGTATGAGGATTTAAAAACCCTGGGTGCAGAACAAGCATGGCTTAAAATACAGGAAATTGACGCTTCTGCTTGTATTCACCGACTCTATTCTTTAGAAGGGGCTATTTGGGGTATTAAGAAAACGTTGCTACCAGAAGAACGTAAAGCAGAGCTGAAGAAATTTTATAATGAGCGAAAGTGAGCTAAGAGGGAGCTTGCTCACTCGTAGCTCACGGCGAGTTTGACAATAAGCTTGCTTATCATATAATATTGGTCTAGTCTGTTTTGTAGATAATTATCTTCCTTCTGGCACCAATCAAAAAATTTCTTTATATCTTTATTGGAAATTCCAAGCGTATCGATTCTGAATCAGAAAACATCCATATTCTTCTATTATTTATTTTATTAAAAAGACCATATAATTTTTACACAAGTAAGGTAAACGCTTACTTAAAATGTGCAAATATATAAAATTAAAAACCCAATAAATAAAGGTGCTTAACAAAGGTAAGCGGTTAACATGGGTTTTGTTGAAATTCTATCTTTTACTCTGCTAAGATTAAAGTACAGAAGGGTAATACCAACTGGTAACAGTGAGTTGGCCGAAAGAGGTCATATTATCAAAATTGGGAGGAATTACAATGAAACAATTGAAAAAATTAACAGTAGCAATGTTTGCCATTCTATGTTTGGTTTGCCTGCCTTTTTTACAAGTAAGGGCAGAGGATGATTTAATGATTGTATATGCACAAGTACCCGAGGAATGGGGAAACCCCTGTATATGGGCATGGGCTGATGATGGGACAAATGCATTTGAAGCATGGCCTGGTGGGAGTATGATAGAAGATGAAGGCAATGCTGGATGGTTCTATGGGTATGTACCAAAGGCAGCAGGGGGTAATGTAATAATTAATGCCAATGAAGGCGAAGTACAGACATCGGACTATAAGACAAACAGTAAAGACGTGTGGTTAACGATAACAGATGCTGAAACAGTGGAAGTTAGTAATGAGAAACAGACACAAGGTGATTTGCCAGAGTATGAAGCAATAATTTCAGTTAATGTTCAGGTACCAGAGAAATGGACAATGCCGTGTGGGCATGGTCGGCACCGGATGGAACAAATGTATTTGCCAACTGGCCAGGACAAGAACTGACAGAACAAACCGACGGGTGGTATTCATATGAAATACCTACATGGGTAAATTCAGTAATAGTAAATGGTAATCTAGGAGAAGTGCAGACATCGGATATAACCATTGAACCGAAAGACGTGTGGCTCATAATAACAGATGCTGAAACCTATGAAGTATTGTATGAAAAGCCCGTTGTGGAAACTACGGCAGAGGATATGATTACTATTCACGCCAAAACTCCGTCAGATTGGTTAATGCCATGTTTATGGGCATGGTCAGCTCCAGATGGAACGAATGTATTTGCTAACTGGCCAGGTCAAGAATTGACAGAAGACGGAGATGGCTGGTATAGCTATGATATCCCCAATTGGGTAAATTCTATTATTGTAAATGGAAATCTAGGAGAAGTCCAAACTTCAGATATTTCTATTGAACCAAAGGAATTGTGGGTGGTTATATCAGATGCTGAAACTTATGAAGTTTATTACGAAGAGCCGTCAGAAAATGTGGATACTCCCAATCAAATAGAAACGATTCCCAGTGAAATAGATACAGCTTCTAGTGACTCCATTCAGGGAGAAAGCAGTAATACAATGGTCATTTTAATTGTGATAGTGGCTGCAGTTGCAGTGGTTGGTGGTATTATGGTTTTAAGAAATGCAAAGAAGTAGGAATGTTATAGAAGGAGGGATTTTCTTGAATAAAGGTAATAGTGATATTAGAAAAATAATTATATTATTTCTTACCATAACAATGATAGTAGTTTGTTTGGTGGGATGTGGAAAAAAAGAAAAGGGACCTGCAACAATCACTATTTGGCATGATAAGGAGGAAGCAGTAGCACAGGTTTTACAGCAAAAGCTTGATGCACTGGCGCCGGATATTATAGTGAAGTTGGAACGGAAAGAAGGCTTAACGGATGCCCTAAAGCTAGTTGGAAACGATCCCTCCTCTGCTCCAGATATGTACTTTTTTGCACACGATAAGGTTGGAGTCTATGCGGAAATGGGTATATTGGCACCTATCACTGATTTTATAGGAGAGGATATTTTGGCTGATTATTTGGATATGACATTGGAAGCAGCCATGTATAAAGGAACGCTGTATCAGCTTCCTATCTATTATGAAACACTGCTATTTATGTATAATAAGGACTTGATGGCGGAGAAGGATGTTCCCTCAACTACAGAAGAGCTATACAGTTATATGCAGAAGCATACTGCAGATGGCAGATATGGTTTTGTAGAACAGCATAGTACAGCCTATTATAGTGTACCTTGGATTCACGGGTTTAATGGGAGCTTAATTAATCCAGAAGGAATGCCTCAGCTTACCTCAGATGAAGTAAAAAATGCACTTAATTATCATAAGAAATTTTTAGAATATATGCCTGGTGAAAGTGAATATTCTACTGTAAATACATTATTTTTGGAAGGATATGCAGATGCTACGATAGGTGGACCTTGGTTAGTACCAACTGCCAAAGATGCAGGCATTGACCTTGGTTTTGCTTCTATGCCTAAGGTGGATGAAACAGGGTTGAACTTAGCACCATTTTCCGGTGTACAAGGAATACATGTGCTAAAAATAGCATCAGAAACCAAAAAGGATGCCATTGTAAAAGTATTATCATGTGTGGCAGATCCACTCCTTGGTACGGAAATGGCTATGGTAAGCGGTTGTGCACCTGCCAACAATTTGTGCTATGAGGATGAGAGGGTATCTTCTGATGAGATGATTATGATGATGAAGGAAACGGCCCAAACAGCCATTCCAATGCCAAATATTCCAGAAATGGATGTTTTGTTTGTGGTAGCTGGCAACCTGCTTGTGGAAATAAACATGAAGGGCACTGATGTTCAGGAAGCAACAGAGAATTATCAGAAGAAGGCACAAACTTTAATTGAGGCTATGAAATAAACGTTCTGGGAAAGGCGTGGAATTAATGTGAAAAAAGTGAAAAGTACCGTTAAAGTTAATAAAACTAAAAAAATTACATGGAAGGAAGCATACTTATATTCCTTTCCATCCTTACTGCTGATAGGCTTAATTGTACTGTTTCCAGTTTTGTATACAGGATACATATCAGTAACCAACATGAATATATATAACTGGTTTGATTTTACCTTTGTTGGTTTAAAAAACTATAAAACCGCATTATTTGTTTTTGACTCAGGATTTATTGCAGCTCTTATCAGAACCATTCTTTGGACTGTGGTTAATATGGTCTTGCAATTGATAATAGCTTTTATATTGGCATCTCTTCTTAACCAAAAGGGATTAAAGCTAAGGAATATATATAAAACTATTTTGATGTTTCCTTGGGCCATGCCAGGGTATGTTTCTATCTTATTATGGAAAACGGGTATGTTCAATTCACGGTTTGGCTTGTTAAATCAATGGATGGAAAAGATGGGGTTACAGACAAAAGTGTGGTTAGCCACAGATATGTCAGCTTTTATTTGTTGTATAGTGGTGAACCTGTGGCTTGCATTACCGTTTATGATTATGATTATGGATGGAGCCCTGCAGAGTGTAGACCAAACCTATTATGAATGTGCAAAGCTGAATGGTGCCAATGCATGGCAGCGAACCATCAGAATTACTCTGCCTTTAATACGGAGTGTGATAGCTCCTTCCATTATTATTACAGTGTTTACCACCTTTAAGCAGTTTGACGTGGTTTATCTTTTAACTCAGCAATCGGGTTCCAAGACAGGGGCAGATATTCATACCATATTGACGTACGCTTATGAAAATGCATTTATAACAAATAATTATGGATTTAGTTCTGCCATATCCATCCTTATTTTTATTATTTTAATTATTTTTTCTTTGGCGACTAGAAAAGAATTATCGGAGGTGGAATAAGCATGAAGAGAAAAGTTTCTACCATGGTGAAATCTATTTTATTGAATATTTTTTTTATCCTGTGTTGCTTTATTGCTCTTGTGCCAATTTTATATGCATTTTCGGTTTCCCTAAATGCTCAGAATAGTATGTTAGGAAGTGATTTTTCTTTTATTCCTAGAGACTTTACTTTAAGCAATTATAGGGCTGTATTTGTGGAAAAACCAGTATTGTTATGGTTTAAAAATAGTTTTTTACTATCCATTGCTACCTTAGTAATAGCACTTTCCGTATCTGTGCCGGCAGCATACGCATTTTCCCGTTTTCGTTTTCCGGGAAGGAAAGCAATACTTTATATTTTGTTATTGCTAAATGCGTTTCCAACAGTGCTGTCCATGTTTGCCATTTATAGATTGCTAAGACCAATGGGGCTGATTAATTCTAAGTTAGGTCTAATCATTATCTATGCTGGAACTATGGCTATTTTTGGACTTTGGAATATGAAAGGTTATTTTGACACCATTCCTCAAGGAATTGAGGAGGCAGCTAAAATTGACGGAGCCAGTGACTTTCAGCTTACAACTAAGATTATGCTACCTCTTGCAAAGCCTTCGGTTATTGTGACCTCAGTTATGATATTGATTTTTGTTTGGAATGAATATATTTATGCTACCACTTTTATGACAGGTGCAGATAACTATACTTTGGCAGCAGGGCTTTATTCTTTACAGGCTACGGAAACTTCAGGCAATTGGCCTATTTTTGCAGCATCTTCGTTAGTAGTTTCTATGCCCGTTTTGCTAATATTTTTACTAGTACAGAAGCATATGGTTTCGGGACTGACGGTAGGAGGTATGAAAGGTTGAAGAAAGAAGCTATTTTACATATCCCCATGTCAGAATATGCTCACGGTATTGATGAAGACCATTATGTATTCAGATTACGTGCAGCAAAAGGGGATATTAAGGAATGTAACTTATTTTATGGTGATACGGCTTGCAGGCAAACGCCTATAATTTTTACAAAAGAACCTATGAAAATTGTGGCTAAGGATGAACTTTTTGATTATTTTGAAGTAGAAATGAAGGGGCTGTATCATAGAATATATTATTATTTTTATTTAAACGATGGTGAAGAAAGTATCTATTACTATTCCGATGTTTTCCGTAAAAATTTAGTGGATGACCGGTCTGAATATTATAAGCTCCCGTTTAATCACAGGGCAGATATTGCCAAGGTTCCACAGTGGGTGAAATCGGCAGTAATCTATAATATTTTTCCGGATAGTTTTGCTACAGGGCATTGCTATTTGCAAAATAAAGGGAATCAGTGTGATTTTAACGGACAGACCACTGTTAGTAGGCTAGGGGGAACCATTCGTGGGATAGGAGAGAATGCAGATTATTTGAAGGATTTGGGTGTAACGTGTATTTATATTAATCCTATTTTTGCAGCAGGGGAGTATCATAAATATGATACATTGGACTATAAAAGAGTTGATCCCTGCTTTGGAACCAATGAGGAATTTGGAGAAATGGTGAAAATCATGCATAACCATGGGATTCGGGTTATAATTGATGGTGTGTTTAATCACTGTGGGTGGTATTTTCCTGCATTTCAGGATGTAGTAGAGAAGGGACAAAAGTCTTCTTATAAAGATTGGTTTTATGGCCTATCTTTTCCTGTTATACGTCCTGATAATGGAGATAATATTCCGAGTTATGAATGCTTTGCTTATGAAAGGCTAATGCCCAAGCTGAATACCTCAAATCCAGAAGTAATGGATTATCTTTTAGATGTGGCTGTATTTTGGATTCAAGAATTTGATATTGATGGTTGGAGGCTGGATGTTGCCAGTGAGATAAATGACGATTTTTGGCGAGAATTTAGAAAAGCTGTAAAAGCTGTTAAACCTGATTGCTTTCTGATTGGGGAAATTTGGGAAAATGCACGGCATTGGTTAGATGGCAGTCAGTTTGATTCTACTATGAATTATGATTTTCGTAAATTTTGTACCTATTTTTTTGCTAAAAAAGAAATAGATGCATCAGCCTTTGATGGAGCGGTCACTAGTATGCGCATGCGTTATCGTAAAAATCTTATATACGGGCAGTTAAATTTATTGGACAGCCATGATGTCTCCCGCTTCTATTCCGTATGCGACGAAAATGAATCAGCATTTAAGCTGGCAGTATTGTTTCAAATGCTATTTGTAGGAGTGCCTTCCATTTTTTATGGTGATGAACAAGGCATTAGAGGAATAAAAGAACTGGATTATAGGAAAGGCATGTGTTGGAATAAGGATTTTCCTTTATATACTTTTTATAAGAAAGCAATTGCTCTACGTAAGGAAAATGCTGTGTTTTCAGAAGGAGAATATAAAACTCTTTGTGCAGAAGAAGGAAGTATGCTTTATGGATTTGAACGAACGATGCCAATGCATGGAGGGTATCAGATATTTATAAATGCAGGTGTGAATCAGGCAACCATTCCCCTCGCTGGGAAGAAAGAAGTAGTAATTGGAGTCAATACAGATTTGGTTTGGTCTGAGGGGTATAAAGATGGGGTTTTAAACGGACAAGGGTTTGCTATTTTTAAAGCAAGCTATTATAATTAATTGTGAGCATAACTACCAGTTTAGCAACTTTAGGCTTGACTGGTAGTTTGTATATATAGATATTATTCTTTTTAGTTGATAGAGAGAAAGTAGGAATGATATGTCAGTTACCATCAAAGATGTAGCGAGAGAAGCAGGGGTTTCCACAGCAACCGTTTCTAAGGTAATGAATG
>CAZKGP010000101.1:0-7683 GCA_964552225.1 uncultured Acetatifactor sp. | reverse complement strand
AGCAGGATACATCGGAGACGATATAGAAAGTGTTGTTTCTAAGCTTTTGGCAGCGGCAGATAATGATGTGGAAAAGGCGGAAAGAGGTATTATTTTTATTGATGAAATCGATAAGATTGCTAAGAAGAAAAATACCACATCTCGCGATGTTAGTGGTGAAAGTGTACAGCAGGGAATGCTAAAGCTGTTAGAAGGCGCAGAAATAGAAGTTCCGGTTGGATCTAACAGCAAGAATGCAATGGTTCCTCTAACAACTGTTAATACAAGAAATATTTTATTTATTTGTGGTGGGGCCTTTTCGGATTTAGAGTTAATTATTAAGGAAAGACTTAATAAAGCCAGTGCCATTGGATTTGGTGCTGATTTAAAGGATAAATACGATAAGGATAAAAATATCCTATCACAAGTTAAAGTAGAGGACATAAGGAAATTCGGTATGATTCCAGAATTTATTGGCCGTCTTCCTATTATTTTCACCTTGCAGGGATTAGACAAAGAGGCTATGGTTAAAATCTTGACAGAGCCTAAAAATGCAATTTTAAAGCAATATAGAAAACTGTTAGAGCTAGACGAGGTACAACTAGACTTTACAGATGAGGCATTAGAAGCAATTGCGTTAAAAGCAATGGAACGAGATACTGGTGCAAGAGCGCTTAGATCCATTATTGAAGACTTTATGCTTGATATTATGTATGAAATTCCCAAGGATGATAATATTGGTAGAGTAACCCTTACCAAAGAATACATCGAAGGAACGGGAGGACCACTAATCGATATTCGAAGTAATTTGATGGTAGATAATGTTCCTAAATTATTACAAAGCTAGTGTGAAGAAAAGATGAGACTTTATATCAAATAAAGCCTCATCTTTTTTTCAAGAACTTTTTAATTTTCTATTGACAAAAAAAAGATATATGATATTATAAACATATGAACAATGATTCATATGAGAAGTGCATAAAATTGTAGAAAGATAGAGGAAGTAAAGATGAAGAAAAGTTACAAAATCGAAGTGGATTGTGCAGCATGTGCTCTAAAGATGGAAGATGCAGCTAAAAAAGTAGAGGGTATTGTAGATGCAACCATTAGTTTTATGACTCAAAAAATGAATGTAGAATTTGTTGAAAATGCAGATATGGAAGCAGTAATGGCAAATGTTAAAAAAGTATGTAAAAAAGTAGAACCTGATTGCGAAATCTTCTACTAAAAGTCGCTAGACTTTAGCAGAATGGAGAAGTAGTATGACAAAGAAACAGAAAAAAGTTTTATATAGAATATTGGCATCACTTGCAATGATTATTATATTACAGTTTATTCCAGTAGAAGGCTGGCTCCTTGGGGTTTTGTCCTTGATTCCCTATTTTATTATCGGATACGATATTTTATGGAAGGCCTTATTAGGAATTAAGAATAGAGAAGTTTTTGATGAGAACTTTCTAATGTCAGTAGCTACAATAGGAGCAATTATCTTAGGCGACTACACAGAAGGTGCAGCAGTTATGCTGTTTTACCAGATTGGTGAACTATTTCAAAGCGTGGCTGTAGGGAAGAGTAGACGAAGTATTAGTCAGCTTATGGATATTCGTCCTGATTACGCCAATATAGAGAATGCAGATGGCAGTATTACTCAAGTAGATCCCTATGAAGTATCAATTGGTAGTACCATTGTAGTAAGACCGGGAGAAAAAATTCCTATAGATGGAATTGTTGTGGAAGGTTTTTCTGTATTAAATACAAGTGCATTGACAGGAGAAAGCTTGCCACGTGAAGTGGATATAGAAGATGAAGTGATTAGTGGCTGTGTAAATGTGTCAGGACTAATTAGAGTTAGAACTACCAAAGAATTTGGAGATTCAGCAGTATCGAAAATACTTGATTTGGTAGAAAACTCTAGTATGAAAAAATCTAAATCAGAGAAATTTATTACAAAATTTGCAAGATATTATACGCCTGCAGTATGCTATAGCGCCTTGGCATTGGCCATTATACCACCTATGTTTGGTTTAATTATGGGGACTGGAGCATTGTGGAGCATCTGGGTTACTAGAGCACTTACTTTTCTAGTTATTAGTTGTCCTTGCGCATTGGTAATCTCCATACCTCTTAGTTTTTTTGGAGGAATCGGAGGCGCTTCTTCTTGTGGTATTTTAATAAAGGGATCTAATTATTTAGAGGCATTGGCGCAAACCAAGTATGTTGTGTTTGATAAAACAGGTACGCTAACAAAAGGTGTATTTGAAGTAACAAATGTTTGCCCATTAGAAGAGGATGGCAGAGAACAATTGCTGGAATATGCTGCCTATGCAGAGCATTATTCTAATCACCCTATTAGCAAAAGCTTACTTAAAGCCTACGGTAAAGAAATTGATGTAAGTAGAATTAGTGACGTACAAGAAATTGCAGGTCATGGAATCACAACTCAAATAGATGGTAAAGTTGTAGCAGTAGGAAATTCTAAATTAATGCAGTCTTTAGGGATTTTGGTACAGGAACCACAGCAAATAGGTACTATCGTTTATGTGGCTGTAGATGGAAACTATCAAGGATATATTTTAATATCAGATGTTATAAAGGAACATTCTAAAGAAGCCATTGCGGCACTGAAGAAGGTGGGTGTTAAAAAGACTGTTATGCTTACTGGCGATAGTAAGTATGTTGCCAATGCAGTTGCAGATTCGCTTGGAATAGATGAAGTAAAAAGTGAATTGCTTCCTACAGATAAGGTGGAACAGGTAGAATTATTACTGGAAGCAAGAGGGAAAAAGGAGATTTTGGCCTTTGTTGGAGATGGTGTCAATGATGCGCCAGTACTTTCCAGAGCGGATGTAGGTATCGCAATGGGCGGTTTGGGCTCAGATGCTGCAATTGAGGCAGCAGACATTGTGCTAATGGATGATAATCCTTTAAAAATAGCTCTTGCAATGAAAATCTCACGTAAGTGTATTAGAATTGTATACCAAAATATTGTGTTTGCATTGTTAGTAAAAGGAATCTGTTTGATTCTTGGAGCACTTGGTATTGCAGACATGTGGATTGCTATATTTGCAGATGTTGGAGTAATGGTTATTGCTGTGTTAAATGCAATACGTTGTTTAAAAGTACAAAAATAGTCATTGACTTTTGTTATTAATCTATGCTTAGTTATATATAAGTATGGAGGGAAATAACAATGATTATTAGAAAAGTTAAACCAGAAGAGTTAAAGAGAACAAATGAGCTGTTTGCAATAGCCTTTGAGTTTGGCGAGGAAAATGATAAAACAGCTCAGGAAGTATATGAAGAGATTATAAACAATCCTAAATCTAGAGAAGATGTATATTGGGGAGAACGATGGGCAGCTTTTGAAGATGATGATACTACCATGATGAGTTTTTTTATTGCACAGCCGTTTCCTGTGAATTTTGATGGAGCTACCTATTCCATGACAGGAATAGGAGGAGTTGCTAGTTTGCCACAATATAGAAAGCGAGGCTGTATTCGAGGCTGTTTTGAAAAAGCCCTTCCTGCAATGTATGAAGATGGAAGAACCTTTTCTTATTTATATCCTTTTTCTACAGCTTATTATCGTAAGTTTGGGTATGAGATGTCAGGTACAAAGATGAGCTACCATATTCGGTTAGATGCAATCAAATACTATAACGTAAATGGCAATTGTACCTTAGTGGAACCTGGCAATTTTATGCGACTGGATATTCAACAAATCTATAAAGTGTGGCAGTCTAAATATAATATGATGATTGTGAACGAGGAATATGAGTTTGCATGGGTAGAGAAATCCAACCCAGTCAAAGACCAAGTTTTTACTTATGTATATAGAAGTGAAACCGGGGTACCTAAAGGATATGTAAGCTTTAAGCAAGTGAACGAGGAGGATGGTCGAAATCTATTATGTACTCGCTTCTGCTTTACTGATACAGAAGGCCTAAAAGGACTTCTAAATCTATTAATGAGTTTGGGAAGCGATCATAGTTTTGCTACATTTGAAGTTCCAGAGGATGTTGATCTTGCTCTCATTCTTCCAGAATGGGCTATGGGAGCTAGTAGTTGCAAAAAGCGATATGACAGCATGGTTCGTGTTATTAATGTTGAAACTGTTTTAAAAGGAGCTGCTTATCAGGGCTCAGGTTCTTTGGTAATAGAGATTGCAGACAAACAGATAGTTGCTAACAATGGTAGGTTTTTCATAGAATTTCAAGATGGGAGAGCCAAACAGGTTAAACAAGATATGGAGGCTCTGGCAGATATATCTTTAGGAATAAATGAGTTTTCACGCTTGATTATTGGGGCATGTGATGTCCAGTCATTAGAATATATGGAACATGTTACTGTTAATTCCGACCTATCTAAACTTGCTAAAATATTCTATCGGAAGCCTGTTTTTATAGCTGAATATTTTTAAAATATGTAATAATAACTCATAAGGACATTTTTTATACCTTTGGAAAAAGGCATAAGAAATGTTCTTTTTTTGTGCCAAGAGAACAAAGATAAACAAAAAAGGACAACATGGTTAAATGACTTTGATATAAATGTTGTGTAAAATATAGATAACAAGTAAAGGAAAAAGACACATTGTTTTGGCAGTTTGTACACTAGAGTACAAAAGACTATTAGGAGGTTAGGAAAATATGGCTAAAGGAGCAACCAAGGAGAAAAAGGGTTCTCAGGGCTACGCAAATACTAAAAAGACATTATTGTTAATTAGTATGGTGGCACCAGGAGCGATTTGGTTATTACTGATTCGGTATTTACCAATGTTCGGTATAATCATCTCATTTAAGGATTACAAGGTTTACACAAAAGATCCAGGCTTAATAAATAACGTTTTAAATAGCGCTTGGGTAGGTCTTAAAAATTTTAAATTTCTATTTGCAACAACAGAGTCCTTGAAAATTATTAGAAACACATTGGTTTATAATGGAATCTTTATTGTGTTAGGATTGGTGTTTGCAGTTGCATTTGCCATTATGTTAAATGAAGTTACCAACAAATTCGTAGCAAAGACTTATCAGACATTAATGTTTTTCCCTTATTTTTTAAGTTGGGTAGTTGCAAGTTATTTTCTCTTGGCATTCTTTGATGCAACAAGAGGACTGATTCCAACAATGCAGAAGAATATGGGGGTAGATGTTACCAACTGGTACGGAACGCCTAGTGTGTGGCCGGCGATATTAATTGTAGCTCACTTATGGAAAAATCTCGGTTATTCCACCATTCTTTATCTGGCGGCAATTACAGGTATTGATCAAGCTCAATATGAGGCCGCTAGTATTGACGGAGCAACTAAGTGGCAACAGATTAAGTACATAACAATACCACATTTAAAATCCATGATTATTATTCTCTTTATTATGAATGTAGGTAAAATAGTAAATGCAGATTTTGGATTGTTCTATAGTTTGCCAGCGAACCAAGGAACGTTATATCCTGCAACAATGGTTATTGATACCTATATTTACAATGTTATGATGACAACTCAGAACATGGGAATGAGTACCGCAGCAGGTTTCTTACAGAATATAGTAGGATTCATTTGTATTATGACGGCAAATACCATTGTTCGTAAAATAGACGCAGATAGTAGCTTATTCTAAAGGAGGAAACGAATATGAGTAAAGCAAATATAAAATCCTCTGGTAAAAGAAAGAGAGCATTAAATGCAGTCAGTTTACCTGCAGAGGTTATCATCAATATATTATTTATCTTGTTCTGTGCAGCATGTATTATTCCATTTATCTTTGTTGTAATTATATCTTTTACATCATCAGAAAGTATCAGACAAGTAGGATTTTCATTCTTTCCTGTTTCATGGTCTTTAGAGGCTTATAAATATGTAAAGGATTTAGGGCAACAATTGTGGCTTTCTTATTTTAACAGTTTCTTTATTACCATAGTAGGAACAGTCTTAAGTGTTTTGATGTGTATTCTATATTCTTATGCATTATTTAGAAAAGATTTTAAATTTAGAACCTTCTTTACATTTTTTGCTTTCTTTACCATGCTATTTGGTGGTGGTTTGGCACCTACCTATATGGTATGTAAAAATGTACTAGGACTAAGTGATAGCTACGCAGCAGTGATTGTACCTATGTTAGTGAACCCGTTTAATATTATTGTTATGAGAACGTTCTTCCAGGGTTCTGTACCAGAGGAATTGATTGAATCAGCGGCAATTGATGGCAGTGGAGAATACAATACTTTATTTAAAATTATTGTTCCCATTTCTAAGCCAGGTATTGCAACAATTGGTCTGCTAAATGCTTTGGCGTACTGGAATGAATGGTTTATCCCTATGCTTTATGTACGAGATGAGAAATATATTCCACTACAGTACTTACTGCAAAGGATGCAGAATAACGTAGAGTTCTTAGCCAATAATGCGGCTATGTTAGGAGCAGAAGCATCTAAACTAGCAACAAAATTACCATCAGACAGCTTGCGTATGGCACTTGTAGTATTGATTGTTGTACCAATTGCCTGTGCATATCCTTTCTTCCAGAGATACATTATCTCCGGATTGACCATTGGTTCGGTAAAGGGTTAAACCCAAGTAACTATTAACTTAATACGGTAAGAACGGTGGCAATAACGCTACCGCTTACATAAATTTTAATTCTATAGGAGGAATTATCATGAAAAAGAAAGTATTATCACTTGTTTTATCTCTTGCTATGGTAGCTGGAGCTTTAACTGCATGTGGTGGTGGCGGCGGTGAGGCTACAACCCCAGCAACTGGTGAAGAAAAGTCTTCAACACCGACTGAATCTAGTGCAGAATCAGAGGCTCCGGCTGTAGAAGCTTCAGAACTGGATCCAGTAACACTAACATTGTACCATCATGGTAGTACCGTTAAAGATGACAAAAAAGTTATGGAAAAAGTAAATGAGTACTTAGGCGAAAAACTTAATCTTACATTAAAACCTATTTGGGGTACATGGGGAGATTTTGAAGACAACGCAGTATTATCTTTACAAGGTGGAGATGATATTGATATCTACTTTACCTGCTCATGGAGTAAAAATGAGTACAATAAATTTGCTCGTGACGGATATTGGGTTCGTTTAGATGCAGATGAGAATAATTTAATTGAGAAATATGCACAAGATATATGGAACGTGCTTCCAGAAGTATTAACAACAGGTGCAACCATTGCTGGTTCAGATGGTGTTGGTGTATATGCAATCCCTGGTTATAAAGATTATGCAACACAGAATACTTGGGACGTGAATGTAGAACTTCTTGAGAAATATGATTATACAGTAAAAGATATTGAAGATGCAGGTTTTTACGGTTTTGGTGAAATATTTGAAAAAGTAAAAGCTGGTGAAGGTAACAATTTCTATCCATTCTTGATAGAAGGTGCTGTACTTGAAAGAATGGTTACTAATTCTATTATTGTTACAGGCGATTCTGGAGTTAGTGCATTATTGTCATATTACATTGACCCAACAGATGTTTCAAAACAATCAGAATATGGTAATGTTATTCAAAACAAATTTGCAACAGAAGAATATAAGAAATTTGTAACACAAGTGCATGAATACTACAAAGCAGGATATATTGACCCTGCAATGGCAAACGGAAAGCAAGCAAGTGATGCACGTACTAATGCTCAAAATGAAGGTGCTTACTTAATTGGTACTCAGTCTTATTCTCGTGGATATGAATTCCAAGCATCAGCAG
>CAZKGP010000100.1:0-7724 GCA_964552225.1 uncultured Acetatifactor sp. | reverse complement strand
GTTCTGCGTATATCCATGCATCTAAAGATGTGATTAAATTAGCAGAAACATTGGAAGGTGATGAGAAAACTGGTGCAGCGATCGTATTAAAAGCATTAGAATCTCCAGTATATCATATTGTTGCAAACGCAGGTTTAGAAGGAAGCGTAATCATTAACAAGATTAAAGAATCCGAAGTAGGTGTGGGATTTGATGCGCTGAAAGAAGAATATGTGAATATGGTAGGTGCTGGTATTCTTGATCCTACAAAGGTTACAAGAAGTGCATTACAAAATGCAACAAGCGTTGCAAGCACCTTACTAACAACTGAATCAGTTGTAGCAGCAATTAAAGAAGATCTTCCACCAATGCCAGCAGGCGGCGGAATGGGCGGAATGATGTAAGTAAATATAAATATGATATGTAAGGGGCGTAGCTCCATAAATGGTGAGTCATTTATGGAGCTACGCTTCTTCTAATATACCCTGCAATATTTGTCATAATAATTATGTGTTTTGGCACGACATTTTAGTCCTTTTGATTCATACTAGTATGAGAAGAACTTCTAAGTTTTACACGGAAGAATGCAAAGAGTGCATTCTTCACATAATATATAAGTACACAATTATTGATTAAGAGGCGTGCTGGTGTGGTGCGTAGATGGGAGGTAAGATGAACAAACAAAGAACTTATAATAATCCAGTACAAAGAGGTTTTTTTCCCGACCCTTCAGTTATTAGAGTTGGTGATGACTATTATATGGTGAATTCTAGTTTTCAATATTTTCCAGCCATACCCATCTCTCATTCTAAAGATATGGTGAATTGGCATATAGTAGGACATGCGATTACCAATTCCGAATGGTTGGATATAAGTGATATCAAAGATTCGCATGGTATTTGGGCACCGGATATTTCATATGCTAATGGGAAATTTTATATTTTTGCTACCTTACGTTTAAATGCAGATGGTAATCGTGACAATAATGTTATGAGACGTCAGTTAGTTATGGTATCTGATCGAGCAGAGGGACCATATAGCAAACCTATTAGTTTAGAAGTAGATGATATTGATCCATCTCACTTTATAGATAGTGACGGAAGCAGATATATGGTGATTGCAAAGGCAGCTCAAGTGGTTCCACTTACAAGTGATAGTTTAAGTGTAAATGGTGATATTCGAATTGCTTGGGAAGGCACTGGCGAACGTTGTTCGGAAGGTCCTCATATTTTGAAAAAAGATGGCTATTACTATGCAATCGTGGCTGAAGGTGGCACCGGCTATGGACATGGTATAAATGTTGCAAGAAGTAAAGAGTTATTTGGACCCTATGAAAGTTCCCCATATAATCCAGTGATGCGACAGCTTGATCCCAATGCGCCTATTCAAAGGGCAGGGCATGGTAAACTTGTGCAAGATCAAAATGGTAATTGGTGGTGTTACTATTTATGCGGAAGGCCAAACGAAGGTAAATACACTACGATTGGTAGAGAGTCGGGTTTAGAACCTGTAGAATGGACAGAAGACGGTTGGTTTGTGATAAATCAAGGGAAGGGTCCAAGTACAGAACAGATAGCCCCTGATTTGCCAGAATGTACTTATGAAAGAAATCTTTTTGATGACTTTAATGATACTACGTTAAACCTGGAATGGGAATTTGTGCGTAATCCTGCTAATGGTTCATGGACTTTAGTGGAACGTCCTGGATATTTTAGAATTTGGACATTGGATGGAACATTAGATGAAATACGTTCCAAGAACACATTGTTACGAAGAGAACAGGAATTATCATATACAGCAGAAACTAAAGTGGAATATTATCCTGATAGGGATGGTGAACAGGCTGGATTAACTTGCTACTATAGTACAGCCACGTATGCAAGGTGCGCCCTTTGTTATGAAGGCGGACGTAAGATTCAATTAGTTATTAACCGCAATCATGGCGAAGAACTTATAGCAGAGATAGCAGATATTAAGGATTCACCTATATATATTAAAGTAGTAGTAGAGAAACTAAAAAGGACATTTTATTATAGCTATAATGGTGAAGAATGGAACTTAGTGGGGACATTAGAACAATGCATTTACTTATGTGATGAAGGAGTTCCTGATGATCCCAAACGCCATACCGGCACATTAGTAGGAATCTACGCCAACAATGGTGGATGCGGCACCAGAAAACCCGCAGACTTTGACTATTTCAGATACGATGATACCAGGGTCTAAAACTCATGCTTTTCATGCTAGCATGAAAAAGCATGAATTTAAGACCCGCCAAAACATGAGAAAGTAGCCCGACAGGGCGGATTTCGAATGTTTTTAGGATTGCGAGAGCACGTAGTGCGGAGCAATCCGTAGGTATCATGGAACCAACGACAACCCCATCCCCTGCATAGTCCCCCAAAACATATAATATTACATTCATAAAAAAATACCTTCTGATATCTAGATACCTAGATACAGGAGGTGTTTTTCGGCTATAGCCCCTACCTATAACAAGATATAAAACTTACATATTAACACTTTTCCTATCGAAATAGTATTATATAAAAAAGCAAATAAATAACAAACGCTTTGAAAAGAGGAGGAAATAATATGAAAAGAAAAAATTTAAAAAATTATTTTGCAGGATTACTAGTAATCGCTTTAGCAGTAGGAACTTTAACAGGATGCGGTAACCAAGGCGGAGCAAATGCCCAAGCAGGAAATGTAGATATACAATCTGAAGGAGGTAGTACCCAAGAAAGCGAAGGCAATCAAGATGTTGGTAATGCTCAAGAAAATGTTACAACTATTTACGCAGCAACTAGCGGTAACCCAAGACCATTTACCTATTATGATGATAATGATGAGCTAGTGGGACATAATCTAGAACTCATAAAAGCAATTTTTGATAAACTTCCACAGTACGAACTTGTAATAGAGGTAACAGATACACCATCTATATTTGCAGGAATCGATTCTGATAAGTACCATATTGGCCTCAATAATTTTGGAATGAATGAAGAGAGAAAAGAAAAATATCTTTTTACAGATCCTATTTTTGCAAATGCTGAATTAATTGTTGCTAATAAAAATATTGATGTAAGTACAATTAAAACTTTAGATGATTTGGCTGGATATACTTACTACGGTGGTGCTGGTGTAAACCACACAACAATCATAGAGAACTACAATGAAGAGAACCCAGATAATCTGATTGAAATTGCTTATACAGAAGCTGATTTAAATGTTCAATTACAAGATATTGAATCTGGAAAATATGATTTTATACTAATAGACAAACCAATGTTTTTTGGATATTATCAGCCAGAATTTGAGTATGACGTAGTAACAGCGGATTTGGAAGTAGAAGATGCTAACTACAGTTACTTAATTGTAAATCCAGGATATGAGCAATTAACACTAGACATAAATGAAGCATTAAAAGATGTAATTGAAGAAGGTATTTCTAAAGGAATTTGCGAGAAATACTTTGGAGATGATTATACACCTTAATAGTGTGGAACTCACGTTTACTTTAGCAGAATGGAGGATTATTATGAAAAAATTATTTGATTTTGAGCTTGTTTTTACGCAGATTCCTAAACTGCTTCAATATTTGCCTATTACCTTAGAATTAACAGCAATTGCGTTGATAATTGGTTTATCCTTTGGATTTCTAATCGCAATTATTAGGATTAAAAGGATACCAGTACTGTATCAGCTATCTGTATTTTTTGTATCTATAATAAGAGGTACTCCAATCATTGTACAATTATATCTTACTTATTTTGGGATTCCCATTGCATTAAAATACATTAATTATTATCGCGGTACAGATTATAATATTAATGCAATTCCAGGTATTGTATTTGCAATGATTGCACTTGGACTGAATCAGTCAGCATTTGACTCAGAAACCATACGCTCATCGATACAATCAGTAGAAAGAGGGCAAATAGAAGCAGCTCAATCATTAGGGATGTCTGGATGGCAAGTTCTAAAAAGAGTAATTTTACCTCAGGCAGGTGCAGTAGCACTGCTGCCTTTGGGAAATTCTATTATTTCTCTTATTAAAGGTACATCGCTAGCATTTAGCTGTTCTGTAGTGGAGATTACAGCTCAAGGTAAAATTATGGCAGGAAAAAGTTATCGATATTTTGAAGTATATTGCTCCTTAGCCATTATTTACTGGATTCTTACGGTAGTATTAGAGCGATTGGTTAAATATTTAGAAGTGAAGATATCCATTCCTGAGGAAGTAGCGGAGAGTAGCAATGGTAAAAAAACAATAAGGAAATTTAAACGTACAAGGAAGGTGGTGGCATAAATGAGCTTAATAGAAATCAGAGGCTTATCCAAACGATATGGCAATAACATTGTATTGGATGATGTAGACTTAGATATTGAAAAAGGTGATGTTGTTGCCATCATCGGACCTTCTGGAACAGGAAAGTCAACTTTGCTTCGTTGCATTAATTTATTAGAAAAACCTGAGTCCGGAACTATTTCAATAAACGGAAAAAGCTTTGATCTGACAACTAAATCATCCAAGGAAAAATTAAAACTTCGTCAGCATACAGAGATGGTATTTCAGCAATTTAATCTTTTTAAACAAAGAACAGCTCTTAATAATGTAATTGAAGGGTTAAGAATAGTCAAAAAATTAAGTAAACAGGAAGCAGAAGAACTTGCCATTAAACAATTGGAAAAGGTAGGTATGGGTGATAAACTTCATCATTATCCAAGACATTTATCAGGAGGGCAGCAACAAAGAGTGGCAATTGCCAGGGCATTGGCAATGAAACCTGAGTTACTACTACTTGATGAACCTAGCTCTGCATTAGACCCAGAGCTAGTAAATGAGGTTTTACTGACAGTACGTCAAGCCGCACAAGAAGGTAATACGATTCTGTTAGTAACCCATGAAATGAATTTTGTTAAAAACGTGGCAAAACGAGTAATCTTCCTAGAGAATGGTAAAATCGTTGAAGATGGAACTGCAAAAGAAATTTTTGAAAGACCCAAAAGCCAGAGATTAAAGGAATTTTTAGTTCATATTAATATGCTGGAAGGTGCAGAATACTTGATTTAAGTAAGAACTACGTTTGAAAGGAATAAAATATATGGAAATCATAAGAGTGACTGAAAATTGGCAGCGTGCAGGTGTATGCTATGTCAGAACAGAAGCAATGGTAAAGGGATATAATTGTCCATTAGATGGAGAGTTTGGCAAAGAGGACCAGCCAGATACCCCATATATTCTTGCATTAGATGCAGGATTCCCTATTGGAACCTGCAGAATACATTATCTGAATGATGAAATAGCAAAAATTGAGAGAGTAAGTGTTCTAAGTGATTACCGCCAAAGAGGTGTAGGTAAGGCAGTAATAGAAGCTGCAGAGGATTGGATTAGAGAAAACGGTATTAAAAAGATTATTATCACCTCTAGAGATGAGGCGGTAGGATTTTATGAAGCACTAGGATATGTGGTAAATTGGGAAAAGATAGAGGGTAGAGATACCAAGGCAGACGATAGAAAGCCACACTTTGTAACAGTATATACAGAAAAAACATTAAATTAGGAGGAAAATAATATGGTTTGTCACATTAATAACAACAATAATACAAAAGCTGAAAATATTGCTTTTACAGATGCAGAGGTAGAAAAAGAAGCTATTAAACGTGGTGTAAGACCTCGTCCTCAAGAAATTAAGGATGAAATTGACGAAAGAGGAGCATTTGTAAGACAGCCTAATCATTTTGACACTCCTTTCGGTGAGGAAGAGGGACAATTAAAGGCAGAGGCAGGAAGATACAGACTTATTTGGGCAAAAGGCTGCCATTGGTCTAACAGAGCATCTATCGTTAGAGAACTGTTAGGATTGGAAGATGCTATTAGCATAAATTTGGCGCAGGGTACTGGAGAAACCAATAAATATGGATGGGGCTTTCCACATGACGTTGATCAAACAGATCCCGTTTTGGGAGTAAAATTCCTTAGTGAATTATATCAAAATGCAGACCCTGAGTATACTGGAAGAAGTACAGTTCCATCCTTTGTAGACGTAACTACTAAAAAGGTTGTGAACAATGATTACCATAGATTAACCAATTACTTGGAAGTAGCATTTAGACCATTTCAAAGTGAAGACGCTCCTGATTTATACCCAGAAGAACTAAGAGATGAAATCAATGACTTTAATGATTGGCTATTTCCTAATATCAACAATGCACATTATCGCATGGCATTTTGCCAATCAATAACAGCTTATGAAGAGGCTTATGAAGATTATTTTGCAGCTATGGATTTATTAGAAGAAAGATTATCTAAAAACAGATTCCTATTTGGTGATTATGTAACAGATAGTGACGTTCGATTCTTCGTGACTCTTGCTAGATTTGATACCTCATATTATAGAAACCTTGGTCCATTAAAGCATAGAGTAGTGGATTATCCTAGTATTTGGGGATATGCAAGGGATTTATATGAAATACCAGCATTTAAAAATAATACATACTTTAAAGATTTTGCAAAAGGACGTGGAAGTAAGAAACAGAATTTTGCAGACTTCAATACACGATTTGTAGATCAGATTGATTATGATGCCTTGTGGTCAACTCCACAAAATCGTAAAGTGCTAAGCAATACACCGGAAGAAAAATTCAAGAAACATTCTATATAAAAAGTGCTGTCTTTGTATTTATATACAAGGGCAGTTTTTTATTCTATAGGAAAGAAAGTGCTGCTCCTCCACAGGCGGAGAATCTCACTTTATATAAGTATATATTGCCTTGTTGTAAGTGGTTTCATTTTAGTGTGTACAAAATAAACAAAAAAAGTGTGAAATTTTCTCTATTAAAAGTCATAAAAAACAAGCAAAAAGTACTTTAGTACTATATTCGTATGGAAAACTATCTGATAGTATTGAAAAGTAGACATTAATAATGTAAATGCTTACAAAATCTAGGAGGTAGAAAATGATTTTTAATTCAGCAAGTCGTAAAAATTTAAAACAAAAGTTTGCTATGGTTCTTTCCGTAGCATTAGTACTATCTAATCTGTCCATAAGTCAAGTTTATGCGGGTTCAGTATCAGGAGGCGATGCAGATAGCTCAACAGACCAAAAAGAGCAAGAAGCAGTTAGTGTTTCACCTGAAAATGTAAACGACGCTGAGGGTGAAATTCTTATGGCTAGTAGCGTAAGCGCTGGTGATGGTGAATATGTACTGGAGATGAGTGATGTAGAATCAATTTTAACTCAAGATCCTAACAATAATGGCAGGATTATAAAGGCAGGTACTGATAATTATTTTGAACTTTTACTTAGTGAAAAGACTAAGATTAATGCAAGTGAAAAAACGTTTATTGATAATTATATAGGGACACAACGTTTTAATTTTGGTGCTAAAGTTTCTACAGAGAAAGACGCGATAAAATTTACAACGCAGGGAGCAGCAAGTATAAAGATTTATTGGGCTTGTGGCGACGTTGATGTCGATAGACAAATAACTATTTTAAATTCTGCTGGAAGTTCTGTTGATATTACAGAGGAGGTTTTGAAAAAAAATGATCCATACATATCTACTCTTAATGTAACAGAAGCAGGTACATATTATTTGGGAGCGACTCCTAAGAGTAATTACATTTTTAAAGTTATAGTAACTGAGGAAAATTCGGAACCAGTTGAAGAAACACATACTTTTAATGCAACAGCAATAGATGCAACGGGTCTTGCTGACAAAAATCCGATTGCAAATGG